>NZ_JBQQBW010000033.1:0-70984 GCF_052245415.1 Streptomyces sp. 8N706
CCGTTCAGCCGTAGCTCCAGCCGTGCGATGGCGGCCCGGACGCCGTCCCCGTACTCGTCGTCCCCGAGCACTCCGGCGCTGTCCCGTGCCCGGTGGAGCTCGCGCCGGGCCGCGTCGGGCCGGCGCAGCTTCACATAGTCCGCGGCCAGGCTCAGATGGAGCGACGGGTAGAAGGCGCGCACCACCGGGGGCGCGTCACCCGCGGCGGCCGGAGGACCGCCGACGCTGTCGGCCGCATCGAGCGCGCGGACGTCCCAGGCCAGCTCGTCGGCCGGGTCGTCCTGGGTGTCGGCCATGTAGTGCGCCAGCGTGCAGCGGTGGTACGGATCGCCGCAGTCCCCGATCTCCTCCCACAGCTCCGCGAAACGGTTTCTCGCCTCTTCCCGGTCCCCCGCCCGGTGCAGCATGATCGCTTGGCCGATCCTGGTCATGACGGCGTCCTGCACCGCCTCCCCCTGCCGCTCCTCAGCCATCCGGCCTCCCGCGCTCTGGCGCCACCCGCCGGATGACGCCGGCCGCCACCGGCCGCCACCGGCCGTCGCGCTCAGACTCTCAGGGCCCGGGCCCGGCCGCCCGTGGAGAGATGCCAGTTCGGTGACCGCGCCCCCGGCCCGGGCGTCAGCCGAGAGCCGGGATCCGCCAGTCGACCGGCGCATGGCCCTGAGCCGCGATCGCCGCGTCGATCCGGGTGAAGGGACGGCTGCCGAAGAACTTCTTGGCGGACAGCGGCGAGGGGTGTGCGCCCTGGACGACGGTGTGCCGCTCGGTGTCGATCAGCGGGAGCTTCTTCTTGGCGTAGTTGCCCCACAGGACGAAGACCGCCGGATCCGGCCGGGCCGCGACGGCGCGGATCACCGCGTCGGTGAACTTCTCCCAGCCCTTGCCCTTGTGGGAGTTGGCCTCCCCGGCCCGGACCGTCAGCACGGCGTTGAGCAGCAGCACCCCCTGCTCGGCCCACGGCATCAGATACCCGTTGTCCGGCACCGGGTGCCCGAGCTCCTCCTGCATCTCCTTGTAGATGTTCCGGAGCGAGGGCGGAGTCTTCACCCCGGGCCGCACCGAGAAGCACAGACCGTGGCCCTGCCCTTCGCCGTGATAGGGGTCCTGCCCGAGGACCAGCACCTTCACCCGGTCGTACGGAGTCGCCTCCAGCGCCGCGAAGACCTCCGCGCGCGGCGGGTAGACCGGGCCGTTCGCCCGCTCCTTCTCGACGAACTCCCAGAGCTCCGTGAAGTAGGGCTTCGCCAACTCCTCGCCGAGGACACCGCGCCAGGACTCGGGCAGCATGTCGGTCACGTCAACAACCTCCGGGGTGCGATCCGTTCTTCTCCGCAGAACCTACCGGCGGCGACTGACAACGCCCCTCCCGGATGACCGGGAGGGGCGTTCTCGGCGGGTTCTGCCGTGCTCGGGCGTATCCTCAGCCGCCTCCGGCGTTGAGGAAGATACCGCCGTCGACGACGAGCGTCTGCCCGGTGATCCACGCGGAGCGGTCGGAGAGCAGGAACTCCGTGGCGCCGCCGATGTCCTCGGGAAGGCCGAGCCGGCCGAGCGGGTAGGAGGCCGCGACCTCCTCCTCACGGTTCTCGTAGAGCGCCTGGGCGAACTTGGTCTTGATCACCGCCGGGGCGATGGCGTTGACCCGTACGCCCGGCGCCAGCTCGTGCGCGAGCTGCACCGTGAGGTTGATCATGGCGGCCTTGCTGACACCGTACGCCCCGATGAAGGGCGAGGGCGAGAGACCGGCGACCGACGCGATGTTGACGATCGCGCCGCCGTTCTCCTTCTGCCACGCCTTCCACGTCTGCTGGGCGAAGCCCAGGGCCGAGATCACATTGGTCTCGTACACCTTGCGTGCCACCCCGAGGTCGAGCTCGGTGAGCGGCCCGTAAACGGGGTTGGTGCCGGCGTTGTTGACCAGGTAGTCGACCCGGCCGAAGGCCTCGACCGTCTGCTCGACGGCGGCCGCCTGGTGAGCCTCGTCGTGAGCCTTGCCCGCGATGCCGATCACTCGGTCCGCGCCGAGCTGTTCGACGGCCTCCTTGAGGGCCTCCTCGTTGCGGCCGGTGATGGCCACCCGGTCACCGCGGGCGACCAGCGCCTCCGCGATGCCGTACCCGATGCCGCGGCTCGCTCCGGTGACGAGCGCGACCTTTCCGCTGTCCTGCGCCTGTGCAGTCATCTGGTCCTTCTTCTGGGTCGGGCGGTGGGGCGTCAGTCGAGCGGGCCGCCGGCGACGTACAGGACCTGGCCGGAGACGAACCCGGCCTGGTCGCCCGTGAAGAAGGCGATGGCGTTGGCGACATCGTCCGGCACACCCGCGCGCTGCACCGGGATCTGGCCGGCCATGGCGGTCTGGAACTCGTCGAAGTCCGCCCCGATGCGGGCCGCGGTGGCGGCGGTCATGTCGGTCACGATGAACCCGGGGGCCACGGCGTTGGCGGTGACTCCGAACTTGCCCAGCTCGATGGCGAGGGTCTTGGTGAAGCCCTGCAGACCGGCCTTGGCCGCGGAGTAGTTGACCTGCCCGCGGTTGCCGAGCGCCGAGCTGCTGGAGAGGTTCACGACCCGGCCGAACTTCGCCTCGACCATGTACTTCTGGCAGGCGCGGGTCACCAGGAACGCGCCACGCAGATGCACGTTCATGACGGTGTCCCAGTCGGCGTCGCTCATCTTGAACAGCAGGTTGTCCCGGAGGACACCCGCGTTGTTGACGACGATGGTGGGAGCGCCGAGCTCCTCGGCGACCCGCGCGATCGCGGCCTCGACCTGGGCGGAGTCGGAGACGTCGCAGCCGACGGCGAGGGCCTTGCCACCCGCCGTCGTGATCTTCTCCACAGTGTCCTTGCAGGCGGCCTCGTCGAGGTCCAGGACAGCGACGGCGCGGCCTTCCTCGGCCAGGCGTACAGCCGTGGCGGCGCCGATGCCTCGGGCACCGCCCGTGACAACGGCGACACGCTGCTCGGTGGTGGACATGTGGGTTCTCCTCGCGTTCGGGATGCGGGTCCGTCCGGGTGCGGCTAAATTGAGCAACCGCTTAGTAGGTCGGTCGACGAAACGCTAGAAGCCGGAGAACCCCGTGTCAACGGTCCGTGACCGGGGGCGCCGCATGTCACAGGGCCGAAACAGCTGTTCAGCGTACGAGCACATCGAGCAGCCGCTCGGCCTCCGCCTCCGGGTCGGCGGTCAGACCCGTGTGCACCGGCCCCGGCTGGACGACGGTACTGCGCGGTGCGATCAACCAGCGGAAGCGCCGCCCCGCGTCGTCCGCGGAGGCCGGGCCCGCCTGCTCCCCGCCCCGGCAGACGCCCTCGACGGCGCGCAGGGCCGCGCGTACGCCGTCCACGTCCGCCGTCGGATCGAGGGCGCGCAGCCGCGCCTCGTCGAGATGCGTACGGGCGATCACCAGGGACCGGGCGCGGCAGTAGACCACCACGCCCGCGTTGATCAGCTCACCGCGCTCGACCCGTGGGACCACGCGCAGCAGGGCGTACTCGAAGACATCGCGCCCGTGGTGGAGCCCGGTCACGTCGCGGCCTTTCCGTCGACACGGACGCGCAGCCAGTCCGGAGCCTGCGAGGGCTTGTCGTCCCGGCGGGGGCCCAGGGTGATACGCGTGTGGATCGTGGCGGCCCGCTCCGCCAACGTCTCGACGTAGGCCCGGCGCAGGGCGTCCGGGGTGTCGAAGCCGGGCTCGTCGGCGAGCCACTCGTCGGGGACATCGGCCGCCGCCTCGGCGAGCAGCTCCTCGGTGACGCGCGGCGCGAGATCCGCGGTGGCCGCGGCCAGGTCCGGGCCGAAGGAGGCGAGAACGTGGTCGGAGGCGTCGTACGGCTTGCCGGCCGCGGCCGGTGCGGTCGGCCAGTTGTGGTGCCAGATCATGGTGGCGCCGTGGTCGATGAGCCACAGCCGTCCGTGCCAGACCAGCAGATTCGGATTGCGCCAGGAGCGGTCGACGTTGTTGATCAGTGCGTCGAACCAGACCACCCGCCCGGCCTCCTCCGGGCCCACCTCGAAGGCGAGGGGGTCGAAGCCGAGCGACCCGGGGAGGTAGTCCATCCCGAGGTTGAGGCCGCTGCTGGCCTTGAGCAGCTCCTGCACCTCCTGATCCGGTTCGCCCAGCCCGATCACCGGGTCGAGCTGCATCCGCACCAGCTCGGGCACCCGCAGTCCGAGCCGGTGGCCCAGCCGTCCGCAGATCACCTCGGCGACGAGCGTCTTGCGGCCCTGTCCGGCGCCGGTGAACTTCATGACATAAGTACCCAGGTCGTCGCCTTCAACGATCCCAGGAAGTGATCCACCCTCCCTGAGGGGTGTCACATATCGAGTCGCAATGACTTCTGTAAGCATTTGCCCAGGCTATCCGCCCCTCTGACCTGAGCAATCACGCCGGACCGACAAGCCCCTCCGACCCGCCGATCCGCCCTGAAACCCCCTTGGGGAGGCTCTGGGGCTCTGGGGAGTAGCTGGGGAGTTTCGGCCGCTGACGACGACGCCACTCTCCCCATCACCGAACAGAGCGTCGATGGCACCCCGCCCCCTATTTCCGGCCTCCGGCATGAAGTGCGCATAGTGGGCCCACGTAATGGTCGGCGACGAGTGCCCCAGCCACCGCGCGAGCGTAACCACCGACTCCCCCGCCTCCAGCATCACCGAGGAGTACGTGTGCCGCAGCACATGGAAGCCGTCCTTGGGCGCCGCCGCCCACTGCCAGGGCTTCGCCCCTTCGGCCTGCGGCGGGATGACGCCGGCCTTCGCGAGGGCGGGCTTCCACACGTAGGAGTTCCACGTGTTCACCGCGACAGCATTGCCGTAGCGAGAGGTCAGCAGAAGCGGAAACTTCTTGCGCTCCATGTCCTCGCCCGGCCCTCCCCACGGGAGCTCCACCTCGACCGGCGGGAAGCGCGCGATGTGCTGCCTCAGCTCTGCAGCCACCGAGGCGGGCATGTCCACACTGCGGGTCTTCCCACCCTTCGGAAGGGCGTAGTACAGCTTCCCGCCCAGAGGTCCCGGACGCGGAGTGCGGTCTCCAGCGACCATGCCTCGCGACGCTCCTTCGACGCCTTCGGCCATCGCACCGACTTCGACCGCATCGAATTCCTGACGATCCGCCGGTCGTCCACGGCGGTCTCCAGAATCGCGGACAGCTCGCCCAGAATCGCTCGCCGATAGTCGACCGACAAGACTGTCGCGCCAAACTCCGTTACGAACGCGCGCAGTTCGGCTGCCGTCACCTGCCTGGGAGGCAGATGCCCCAGGTGCGGAACGATATGGAGCCGAACCCGCCGCTCCTGACCCTGCCGAGTCTTCGGAGCCGCTCCCGCAGCCAGCGCCCAGTACTTGGCGATGTAGTCGGCGAGCGCAATGGACCCATCGCGCGGATCCACGAACTCGCCCCGCTCCTCATCCGTGGAAGACCGACGAAGCCACGCCTTGGCATCCTCCAAGGTCTCGAACGACCGATCGCGGACACCAGGGATGCCGGCGACCCCTTACGCCGCCGAGCACCTGATCCGCGACGCGCTCTACCTTTATCCCGAGCACGTGCTGATCGCCACGAAGGTCGGCATGGCCCGGCCGTCCCCCAACGTCTGGGGCCCTCATGGCCACCCCGCGTATCTACGAGCCAGCGTCGAAGCAGGCCTGCGCCGCCTCGGCGCGGAGCGGTTGGAGCTGTGCTACCTCCATCGCATCGACCCCGAGGTCCCGGCCGCCGACCAGCTCGGCACGCTTCGACCTCTGCAGGACGAGGGCAAGATCGGACACATCGGACTGTCCAAGGTCGCCTGCGAGGACATCCGGCTGGCGGGCAAGGAAGTCACCATCGCCGCCGTTCAGAACGTCCTCAACATGACCGACAGCTTCGACCCGGCACTGGAACTCTGCCGGGAACGGGGCATCCCCTACGTGCCCTACCGGCCGCTCGACGCCGGATACCTGGCCCGCGCAGCGGGAGTCCAGGCGCCGCTGCGCTGGCTGCTCGATCGGAGTGATCGCGTCGCCCCCATCCCGAGTACGAGCCGTCCGCAACACCTCGAACAGATCGTCGCGGCTGTGGCAGGCGAAGCCTGATGCCCACAACCACGGCACCAGCTCCCACCGCTCCGGTGCCAGCCCGGAAGGCAGCCCGCTACGAGGGCTGGCGGCCGCCGATCACCGGGGTGTCCTCGTCCCGGTGGGTGCGGTTCCGAGCTCGCGATGGAGATGCCGAGCCAGGGCACCGCCGGCTCACGCCTCGTTCCGGTTTCCGGGGTGTGGCCTGGCCGTGGCGATCGGCTCGCCGGCGGGAGGAGGGAGATTCGAGTGATCCTCCAGCCCCGTGGGCGAGGCTCGGTGCCACGGTACATAACCGCAGCTCAGGCACGTGCGGTCACCTCATTCCGGCGACCGTGTCGGGAGCGACGTGCCACGCCGGGTTCCTCGCCGGCCCGCTGACCAGGAGGACAGTTATGGGGGAAAGTCGATGAGACGGGTCGTCATTACCGGTATCGGAGTCGTTGCTCCAGGCGGTGTGGGCACCAAGGCGTTCTGGGAGCTGCTCACGGCGGGCCGGACGGCCACCCGCGACATCACCCTGTTCGATGCCTCCCCGTTCCGTTCCCGCATCGCCGCTGAGGTCGACTTCGACCCGGCCGCACACGGATTCACCGCTGAGGAGGCCGAGCGCCTCGACCGTGCTGCGCAGTTCGCCGTCGTCAGTGCCCGCGAGGCAGTCGCGGACAGCGGCGTCGCAGACGGGCTCGATCCGCTGCGTACCGGGGTCAGCCTCGGCAGCGCGGTCGGCTGCACCACCGGCCTGGACACCGAGTACGCGACCGTCAGTGACCACGGCCGCAAGTGGAACGTCGACCACACGCGGGCCGTCGCGCACCTCTTCGACTACTTCGTCCCCAGCTCACTGGCGGCCGAAGTGGCCAGGAGCACCGGTGCCCAGGGCCCGGTCTCGCTGGTTTCCAATGGCTGCACCTCCGGCCTGGACTCGATAGGCCACGCCGTCGACCTGATCCGCGAGGGCAACGCCGACGTCATGGTGGCCGGTGCCACCGATGCGCCGATTTCCCCGATCACGGTCGCGTGTTTCGACGCCATCAAGGCGACCAGCTCACGCAACGACGACCCGGCGACCGCCTCCCGCCCCTTCGACCGGACCCGTAACGGGTTCGTTCTGGGCGAGGGGTCTGCCGTCCTGATCCTGGAGGAGTTCGAGCGGGCCCGCCGTCGCGACGCACCGATGTACGCCGAGATCTCCGGCTTCGCCAGTCGGAGCAACGCCTACCACATGACCGGTCTGCGTGCCGGTGGCGACGAAATGGCCGAGGCGATCCGGGTCTGCCTCGACGAGGCGCGGCTCGCCCCCACTGCCGTCGACTACATCAACGCGCACGGCTCCGGCACGAAGCAGAACGACCGGCATGAGACAGCCGCCTTCAAGCGCAGTCTCGGCAGCCACGCCCACGAGGTGCCGGTGAGTTCCATCAAGTCGATGATCGGCCATTCGCTCGGCGCGATCGGCTCGTTGGAGGTGGCTGCCAGTGCGCTGGCCATCACCCACAACACCGTGCCGCCGACGGCCAACCTGCACGAACCCGACCCCGATTGCGACCTGGACTACACCCCGCTCACCGCACGCGAGCAGGACACCGGCACGGTGCTCAGCGTCGGCAGTGGTTTCGGCGGCTTCCAGAGCGCCATGATCCTCACCCGCCCGCGACTTGTGGAGGCAGTATGACCACCGTCATGTCGACAGGACGGGTACCGGGCGGAGCCCGTGCCGCCACGGCAGTCGTCACCGGGATCGGTGTCGCCGCTCCGAACGGCCTCGGTACCGCGGCGTGGTGGGCCACCGTACTTCGCGGCGAGAGCGGCATCCGCCCCCTCACCCGCTTCGAAGCTGCCGGCTACCCGGTCCGGCTCGCGGGCGAGGTGCCGGGGTTCGTCGCCGAGGACCACGTCCCCAGCCGGCTGCTGCCGCAGACGGACCAGGTGACCCGGTTGTCGCTGGCCGTGGCCAAGGAAGCCCTCGACGACGCCGGCGCCGATCCGGCGGATTTCCCCGCCTACGGCGCGGGGGTGGTCACCGCCAGCTCTGCGGGCGGCTTCGAGTTCGGGCAGCGCGAGCTGCAGGCGCTGTGGAGCAAGGGCGGCCAGCACGTCAGCGCGTACCAATCGTTCGCCTGGTTCTACGCCGTCAACACCGGTCAGATCTCCATCCGGCACGGCATGCGCGGCTCCAGCGGTGCCGTCGTCACCGAGCAGGCGGGCGGCCTCGATGCAGTCGCCCAGGCCCGGCGGCAGATCCGCAAGGGCGCCGGTCTCGTGATCAGCGGAGGCGTCGACTCGGCGTTGTGCCCCTGGGGTTGGACGGCGCATCTGGCGGGCGGGGGGCTGAGCACCGCCGACGACCCGGCGCGCGCCTATCTCCCCTTCGACCACGAGGCGTCCGGCCATGTGATCGGTGAGGGCGGCGCGCTGCTGGTCCTGGAGGACGCGGCCGCGGCCCGGGAGCGCGGTGCCCGCGTGTACGGCTCGTTCGCCGGTTATGCGGCCACCTTCGACGGACCCGGCACGCCGCGTCTCGGTGACGCGGCCGGGCTCGCCCTGGCCGATGCCGGTATGACGCCCGACGAGGTCGACGTGGTGTTCGCGGACGCCGCGGCCGATCGCGCCGCTGACCGCGCCGAGGCCGAGGTGATCACCCGCCTGTTCGGTGCCCACGGAGTGCCGGTCACCGCGCCCAAGTCCATGACGGGCCGCTTGCTGGCGGGTGGCGCCTCCCTCGACCTGGCGGCGGCGCTGCTGGCCCTGAGCGAGCAGGTCATCCCGCCGACCACCGGCACGGTGCGCCCCGCCGACGACTGCCCCATCGATCTGGTGACCGGCACCCCGCGCCGCGGCGTCCGGCTGCGCAACGCACTGGTCCTTGCGCGCGGCCGCGGTGGGTTCAACGCCGCAGCCGTGATCCGCGCCGCGGCCTGAGCCCCAGTGCACGTTCCCATGACACCCGTCCGACGATGCGCGTGCCCGGCACGCGGAGGAGACAGACCCATGAAGCACCTGGAACTGAGCGACCTGACCGCCCTGCTGCGCGAGTGTGCAGGCCAGGATGAGGACGTCGACCTGGAGGGCGATGTCCTGGACGCCCGCTTCTCCGATCTCGGCTACGACTCGCTGGCGATTCTCCAGACCACCGGGCGTATCGAGCGCGATTACGAGCTGAAGTTGGACGAGGTCATCGACGCGGCCGAGACGCCGCGGGAGTACCTCAGGCTGGTCAACCAGGCACTGTCGGCCCGGGAACGGGTCTGACCGACGTCCGTGCGCAACGGAGCGCTCACCTCATCCACCGAGAAAGGTGCATGATGACAGTACCAAGTCGTCGGTTCTCCGCAGCCGACGCGACAGCGGCCGGCGCCGCCGGGCACACCGCCAGTACCGAGGCTGCCGACATCACTCCGGGAGACCCCCGCTACGAGGACCTGGCGGTGCGCGGCAGTAATCAGCGATTCACCGCGCGACCTGCGGCCTTCCGGGTGGCCACCACCACCCAGCAGGTCGTCGCGGCCGTCGGTGAGGCTGCCCGGTCGGGCCGACGCATCGCGGTGCGCAGTGGTGGTCACTGTTACGAGGACTTCATGGGCGATCCGGCCGGGCGGCTCGTCATCGAGCTCGGGGAGATGAATGCCGTCTCCTACGACCCTCAGATGCGCGCCTTCATGATCGAGCCCGGTGCCCGGCTGATGGACGCCTACCGGAAGCTGTACTACGGCTGGGGTGTCACGCTGTCCGGTGGCGCCAACGCGGGTGTCGGGTTCGGCGGGCATGTGGCCGGTGGTGGGTACGGACCGCTGTCCCGCAGCTTCGGAATCGCGGCCGACCACCTCTACGCGGTCGAGGTGGTCATCGCCGAGGCGTCCGGTCAGGCCCGCGCCGTGGTGGCCACCCGCGAGCCGTCGGATCCACACCGTGAACTGTGGTGGGCCCACACGGGCGGCGGAGGCGGTAACTTCGGTGTGGTCACCCGCTACTGGTTCCGTTCGCCCGGCGCCACCGGTGACGACCCGGGGCAACTGCTGCCGCGCCCGCCGGCCACCGCTCTCTCCAACGCGGTGATCTTCCCCCGTGAGGGCATGGACCAGGCGGCCTTCCGCCGGCTCGTGCGCAACCACGGCCTGTGGCACGAGCGCAACAGTGCGGCGGACTCCCCGTTCAACGGGCTGTACGGCGGCCTTGTGCTGCTGGGCCGGCTCAAGCAGAACGACCCCGGTCACAGTGCCATCAGCTTCGCACACCTCGACGGCAGCCACCCCGACGCCGAGCAGCTGCTCAAGCAGTACGTGGCGGCCGTGACCAACGGCGTCCCCGTCACCCCGTACATCACCGGCATCACGAGCAATCCGTGGATGACCGCAACGCACACGCTCGCCGAGGCGCACGACCCCGAGCAGGGCCGCCAGAAGATCAAGTCGGCCTACCTGCGCCGCTCCTGGACCGAATCCCAGATCGACGCGCTGTACCCGCACCTCAACAACGTCGAGCACAGCGGCGATTCGGTGTCCGTGTCGCTCCAGTCCCATGGCGGGCGGATCAACTCCGTCCCGGCGTCGGACACCGCCACCTCGCATCGTGACGCGATCCTCAACGCCGTCTTCATCAACGCCTGGCAGGACCCGCAGGCCGACGACGAGAACATCGACTGGCTGCGCCGCGCGTACCGGGACGTGTTCGCTTCCACCGGAGGTGTCCCGGTGCCGGGAGACAGCAGCGACGGCTGCTACATCAACTACCCGGACACCGACATGGCCGACCCCGCGTGGAACACCTCGGGCGTGCCCTGGCACCACCTCTACTACAAGGACAACTATCCGCGGCTCCAGCGGGTCAAGGCTGCCTGGGACCCACGGAACATGTTCGGGCACCGCCCGCTGGGCGTACTGCCCGCCTGACCGTGCGCACAGCGAAGGAGGGACGGCGATCGAGCGCCGTCCCTCCTTGCTGCGCGGCCTGCGGTACACCGGCTCTCAGGGCGAGACGCGCTCCAGGAGCGGCGTGTAGAGGCCCGGCTCACTGCTGCTCAGTGCGCGCAGAGCGGTACGGTGCGCCGCGAACTCCGGCTGTTCCAGCGCTCGTCGGAAGGACTGCTCGTCTTCCCAATCGGCCACATTGACGTAGCGCCCCGACTCCTCCACATGGTGCAGCAGACGATGCCGGAGGAAACCCGGCTGGGCGGCGAAGAACGCCGACGTCCTGTCGAAGGCCTGCTCGAACTCGGCGGGCGACCCCGTGACATCGAACCGGTTGATGAACGTGATCACAGTGAGCTCCTTCGGGATACCTGCTCAGCGAATGTCCGCGCCTTCCCGGCAGACCCTCGGGGACACCGGAAAGCCCGGTAACCGTCGCAGGCGTCCCTCGAAAAGCCGTGGAAGGCAGATGGAACGCCGTCGGCGGCGGCGCTCGACCAAGGCTCCAGCAGGGCTCCAGCGGCATGCCCGAGGATCGGCCGAATGCCGTGTCGCGCGCTGTCCGCCGACCCGGCCACCGCCCCGGACCGTGAATCGTCCGGGCACTCTCCTGACACATGCACTCATCAGAGGAAGTTGACATGGCATCGACCGGAGCGGCAGTCCATGCGGAGGGAATGCGCAAGCGTTATGGCGACCGTTACGCGCTCGACGGGTTCGACCTCACCGTGGAACGGGGCACGGTCCACGGGCTGCTCGGTCCGAACGGCGCGGGCAAGACCACTGCGGTGGGAATCCTGTCCACGCTGGCCAAGGCGGACGAGGGACGCGCAGAGGTCGCAGGGTTCGATGTCGTCCGGCAAGCGGCCGAAGTCCGCGCCCACATCGGTCTCGTGGGCCAGTACGCAGCCGTCGACGAGGTGCTGAGCGGCCGGCAGAACCTGACGATGTTCGGCCGGCTCCACCACCTCCCGGCACGCAGCGCGCGCCGCCGCGCCGACGAGCTGCTGGAGCAGTTCCGGCTCGCTGACACCGGCAGCAAACCGCTCAAGGATTACTCGGGAGGTATGCGCCGCCGCCTCGATCTCGCCGCGAGCATGGTGCTGGCCCCGCCGGTCCTCTTCCTGGACGAGCCGACCACCGGCCTGGACCCACGCAGCCGCAACGAGGTCTGGGAAGCGGTGCGCGCCCTCGTCGAGGGCGGTACGACGGTGCTGCTCACCACCCAGTACCTGGAGGAGGCCGACCAGTTGGCCCACAACATCTCGGTGATCGACACCGGCAAGGTGATCGCCGATGGCACCCCCGACCAGCTCAAGAGCCAGGTCGGGGGCGACCGCGTCGACATCGTGGTGCGCCGTACCGACGAGCTGGCAACGGCCGCGTCCGTCGTCGCCCACGCCGGTGAAGGTGAACCGGAGACCGATCCCGACACCCGCCGGATCAGTCTGCGGGTGACGGAGCGTGGGAGTGCGCTCACCGAAGTCGTGCGCTCCCTCGACCACGCGGGGATCAGCGCCGAGGACATCGCGCTGCGTCGCCCCACCCTGGACGAGGTGTTCCTGCACCTCACCGGCCACGGTGTCGACCAGGACAACACAACGGCCGAGGCGGTGTCCCGATGAGCGTTTCCGTACCCCCGATTCCCCGCACCCCGCTCGCCCGGCTGCGGTGGGCCACCGCGGACGGATGGACCATCACGCTGCGCGGGCTCACTCACTGGTCACGCGAACCGGGCACGCTCATCGGCACCTTGGTGTTCCCGGTCGTCATCGTGTTGATGTTCGGCTTCTTCTTCGGCGGTGCGATGCAGGTGCCCGGCGGCGGAAGCTACCGGGAGTTCCTGCTCCCCGGCATGTTCGTCATGACGATGGTGTTCGGATTGGGCGAGACGGCAGCCGCCGTCGCTGCCGACAAGAACCGCGGGATCACCTCCCGGTTCCGCACCCTGCCCATGGCGCCCTCCGCGGTGGTCCTCGGGCGCGCGGTCATCGACATGGTGAGCTCACTGCTTGCCCTGGCCGTGCTCTTCGATGTGGGACTGCTGATCGGCTGGGACGTGCACCGCGGCGCGGGCAAGGCCCTGCTGGCCGTGGGCCTGTTGCTGCTGTTGCGCTTCGCGCTGGTGTGGGCCGGCATCTATCTCGGGCTGCTGATGAAAGGCCCCGAAGGCATCACGATGGTGCAGACCGTGGAATTTCCCGTCGGCTTCCTCACCAGCGCCTTCGTGGCACCGGCCACCATGCCGGCCTGGCTCGGAACGATCGCCGAGTGGAACCCGTTGTCCTCCACGGTGCTCGCCACCCGCCAGCTGTTCGGCAACCCCGGCTGGGGCGGCGACTCCTGGATCGCCCAGCACGCATTGCTGATGGCAGTGGTCTGGCCGGTCCTGCTCTGCGCGATCTTCTGGCCGCTGTCCGTACAGCGCTTCCGTAACCTGACGAACTGATCGCGTCGGGCGAGCGGAAGGCAGTAACCGGGCGAGAAGAGAACGCAGTACGGAAGAGCGGACGAGCGGAAGAGGGAGAATCCAGAACCCATGGTGTGGGTTGCGCGAGAGCATGCCAGCCAGCTGGCGCGGTGTGCGGTCGCCTTCGAGCCGGGCGATCCGGCCCGTACGGGACGGTTGGTCTTCTGGGACCCCGAGGGCCCGGGCCTGCCCGACCTGCCTTACGGTACGGCCGGTGAGGCCGGCCTCGTCACCGCCGACGGCCTCCGTACCGTACCCGTGTTGTGGGCCTCCGTTGCCGACGCACTGCCCGTACTGGCCCTGGCCCGCCGGGTGCACGGGGGCGGGGCCACCGCTCCCCCCGTCCACCCGGCGGCCGCGTTCTGGGGCGCCGCCACCGCGTTGTCGCTTCACCTGACCGCCCGGGGGCGGCTGTTGCCCGGTGTGTCGGCAGGTGGATACGACACCTGGCGCGCCGGCCCGCTCGATCCCGAGGATGTCGTGCGGCTGCGCGACCTGGCCGCCGCGGCGCCGCCCGAGGCGCTCGCCGTGCCGGTGACCGGCAGCACGCTGCTCCCCGAGCCGGAGGGGGTGCTGCGCGCCTTCCTCGACGCTGTCGCCGATACGCTGCCACGCACCGCGGCCGCCGCGACGGCCACCGGGCGCGCCGCGTTCGCTGCCGCGGAGCCCCAGCACGTACCGCAGCTGCGGGCCTGGGCGGACGAGATCTCGGTGGGCATCGACTCGGGCGTACGGGTATCGCTGCCGGTGCGCCTGGTCCATGGCAGTGACGGCAGGCCCGTGGGGCAGGTGGTGCCCCGTGTCTCCAGTCTCGCCGATCCGACCCTGGCCCTGGACGCCGGGGAACTTTTCGACGGCGCCCCGCACGCGTTGGGGCCGCATGCCCAGGCCGAGACGATCCTCACTGTACGGCGCGCTGCCGGCGTGTGGCAGCCGCTGGAGCGGCTGCTGCCCGTACCGCGCGCTCTCCGGCTCACGGACGGGGAGATCAGCGAGCTGCTCGGTGGTGCCACGTCCCGGCTGCGGGCACACGGCATCGACGTGCACTGGCCCGATGCGTCGGAACGCTCGCTGACGGCGCGGGCCGTCGTGGGCGCGGACCGCGTTGCGCCCACCGACATGCGCTCCTTCATCGGCGGTGACGGCACCGTGGACCTGCGCTGGCAGCTCCACCTCGACGGCGACCGGCTGACCGAGGAGGAGATGGCGGCCGTCACCGAGGCGGATCGCCCGGTGGTACGGCTCCGGGACCGCTGGGTGCTCGTCACTCCCGTACTCGCCCGCCGGGCCCGGGAACGCGCGCTCAAACCGCTCACGGCGATCGAGGCGCTGTCCGCCGCCCTGACCGGGTGCACGGAGATCGATGGTGAGCAGGTGCCGGTCGACGCCAGCCCCTGGCTGCTCGCACTCCGCGCCCGGCTCGCCGACCCCGACGGCGGCGACGAGCTCGTCGAGCCGCCGGCGGGGCTTGCCGCGGACTTGCGTGCCTACCAACTCCGCGGCCTGCGCTGGCTTTCCCGCATGACCTCGCTGGGCCTCGGTGGTTGCCTCGCCGACGACATGGGGCTGGGCAAGACGATCCAGCTCATCGCGTTGCACCTGTTCCGTCAGGCGCATGCGGACACTCGTGGTCCCACCCTTGTGGTGTGCCCTGCGTCGCTGCTGGGGAACTGGGAGCGGGAGATCCGCCGTTTCGCCCCCGGCACGGACGTGCGCCGCTTCCACGGTGCCGGTCGCCTGCTCGACGGTGCGGACACCGGCTTCGTCCTCACCACCTACGGCACGATGCGCCTGGAGGCCGAGCGGCTCGGCGGGCATCCCTGGAGCATGGTGGTCGCCGACGAGGCGCAGCACGTCAAGAATCCCTCGGCCGCCACGGCCAGGGCGCTGCGACTGATCCCGGCCGATGCCAAGATCGCGCTCACCGGCACCCCCGTGGAGAACAGCCTGTCCGAACTGTGGGCCGTCCTGGACTGGACGACTCCCGGGCTACTCGGCAGCCGCGGTCACTTCCGCCGCCGGTGGATGGCGCCGATCGAAGCCGAACGCGCCGGGACGGCCGGCACCGAAGCGGAGACCGGTTCCACCGTCCAGCGCCTGGCCGAACTGGTGCGGCCCTTCGTGCTGCGCCGCCGCAAGTCCGACCCGGGAGTGGCCCCCGAACTGCCGCTCAAGACCGAGACGGACCGCCCGGTGCAGCTCACCGCGGAGCAGACGGCCCTGTACGAGCAGCACGTGCGCGACGTCATGGCCGAAATCAGGTCGACCGACGGTATCGCCCGCAGCGGGTTGGTCCTCAAGCTGCTGACCGGCCTGAAGCAGATCTGCAATCACCCGGCCCAGTTCCTCAAACAGGACGAGCCGAAGCTGTCCGGCCGCTCCGGCAAGCTTCAACTGCTCGACGAGCTGTTGGACACCATCGTGGCGGAGGACGGTGCGGCCCTCGTCTTCACCCAGTACGTCGCCATGGCGCGTCTGTTGGAGCGCCACCTTCGGGAGCGGGGCATCCCCGTGCTGCTGCTGCACGGGGGGACGCCGGTGCCCAAGCGCGAGGAAATGGTGGAGCGCTTTCAGAACGGCGAAGTACCGGTGTTCCTGCTGTCGTTGAAGGCAGCGGGCACCGGGCTCAACCTCACCCGGGCCGACCACGTCGTGCACTTCGACCGCTGGTGGAATCCGGCCGTCGAGGCGCAGGCGACCGACCGGGCGTACCGGATCGGACAGACCCGGCCGGTGCAGGTGCACCGGATGATCGCCGAAGGAACGGTCGAGGACCGTATCGCGGCGCTGCTGTCGGCCAAGCAGGAGCTCGCGGACGCCGTCTTCGGCACCGGTGAGCAGGCGCTGAGCAGCCTCGGGAATGACGAGCTGGCGAACCTGGTGGAGCTGAGGAGCGCGGAATGAGCGACGGAGCGGACAGCGGTGCACGGGGCTTTCCCGCCTTCGCGGCACGCAAGGGCGGACGCGTTCGCGGTCAGTCCTGGTGGGGCAGGGCGTGGGTGGAGGCGATGGAGGACGGCTGGCCCGAGGAGGAGCCGCTGAAGAAGGGGCGGGCGTTCGCACGCTCCGGCCGGATCGGCCCCCTCACGGTCAGCGCGGGCCGGGTCGCGGCGCAGGTGTACGACGGTGCGGACGACCCGTACACGGCGGTCCTGACGGTCCCGGCGCTGGGTGACGACCAGTGGGACGCACTCTGGGAGAAGACCGCGAGCCGGCCGGCGGGGACCGAGGCGCTCCTGGCGGGGGAACTCCCGCCGGACCTGTTGGAGGCCGCCGAGGACGCCCGGCTCGGGCTGCTGCCCGGCTACGGCGACCTGGAGCCGGACTGCGACTGTGCGGAACCGGACCACCCGTGCGCGCACGCCGTGGCGCTCGGCTACCAATTCTCCTGGCTCCTCGATGCGGACCCGCAGGTGCTGCTGCTGGTACGCGGCCGGGAGTGGGCCGTGGCACTGGACGAGCTGAAGTCCGCCGTCCTGCTGCGGGCCATGTCCGACGCCCGTGAGGGCGAGGAGTACGGGGAAGCCGGCGAGGAGCACGAAGCGGACGCCGGGAAGCCTGCGGACGGGCACGAGGCCACGGCGGCGCGGGGAACGCCGGCGGCTGAGGCGTACGCACGTCCCGCCGTGCCACTGCCGGCGCTTCCGCCGCTGCCCGAACCGCCGGAACAGGCCGCCGAGTCGGTCACCGGCATCGCGGCGGACCCGCTGGAGCGGCTGGTCACCGACGCGGCCGTGCGCGCCCGAGACCTGCTCGCGTACGTCCAGGGGGTCGGCGCCGAGCCGCCGCAGCCGCTCGACGGCTGGCAGGACACCGTACGCCTCGCCGCCACCCACCCCGACCCGCGGGTGCCCCAGCGACTGCGGGAGGCGTGTGACGAGCCCGAGAGGCTGGACCGGGCCGCGGCGGCATGGCGCAACGGGGGCGCGGCCGGGCTCGAGGTACTGGAACATCGGTGGGAGCCCCCGCAGCCCGACGTCGCGCGGGCCCGCACGATGCTCGCCGCGGGCTGGGCCGAGGACGAGGTGCCCGAGCTCGTCAACAGCGGTAACCACTGGACGCTGACAGGCCGGGGACTACAGCTGCGCTACGGGCGCGACGGCCGGTGGTACCCCTACCGGGAGACGTCGGGCGCCTGGACGTCGGCCGGCCGGCCGACCGAGGACCCGGCCCTGGCGCTCGCGGAACTCCTCGACGACTGACCGAGACTCCCGCTGCCTGAACGGCGGTCGGCCCCACCCCTTCACCGGGGAACGGGCCGGCCGCCGTTCCGCTGTGCCCGGCACTCCCCTGGCCCGTACCGGCCCCGCCGTACAGCAAAGCTCCAACGATCCTCCAGGTGCCGGAACCACCATCGGTGAAACAGCAGGTACGGGAGGCGAGGAGCGGAAGGAGCGCCCGTGAACAACGCCGGCAGCACCACCGTCACGGCACGGCAGCATGCACTTGTCGACGGCATCCTGGACCACGCCCGGCGCGCCCCGGAGGCGACTGCCCTGGCGTGGCGGGACGAGGAGATCAGCTACGGCGCGCTGTTGCAGCGCGTGGAGCTGGAGCGGACCCGGGTCGCCCGGACACCCCCCGGCGGGCCCGTGGGCGTCCCCGCGGTCACCTCGCCACGGACGATCGCACTGATCCTGGCCTGTTTTCTGGAGCGGCGGCCGCTGCTGCTGCCCTCGCCGACACTCGGCAGGGAAGTCCTGGACCGGCTGTACGAACAGGCTCGGGTACGGCACGTCCTCACCCCGTGGGAAGGACCCGCGGACGCGGCGCTCACCGAAGCCCCGGCCGGTGGCCCGCACGACGAACGGCACTCGGTACGTCCCGATGGGGCGATCCCCGGTGGAGCAGGGCGCGACGCGCCCGCGTTGCTGCTCACCACCTCCGGCTCCACCGGGACTCCCAAGATCGTGCCGCTGGGCACGGCCGCCCTGGACCGCTTCACGGTCTGGGCCGGCGAGGCGTTCGATATCGGACCCGGTACCACCGTGCTCAACTACGCGCCGCTCAACTTCGACCTGTGCCTGCTGGACGTCTGGACGACACTCGCGCACGGTGGCCGCGTCGTCCTCGTCGACCCGGACCGCGCTACTCAGGGCGGTTACCTCCTCGACCTCATCCGCCGGCAACGGCCTGAGGTGATCCAGGCGGTACCGATGTTCTACCGACTGCTGGCCGACGCCGCCGGTGACGAGGGCCGCACGCTTCCGTCCGTCCGGCACGCCATCTTCACCGGGGACAGCATGCCCGCCCCCCTGCTGGCCACACTGCCGGGGCTGCTGCCCGGCGCCCGGCTGTACAACGTCTACGGCTGCACCGAGACCAACGACAGCTTCCTGCACGAGGTGACCGGTGTTCCGGCCCCCGGCAGCACGCTGCCGCTCGGGCACCCGCTGCCCGGTGTGGAAGCCCTCCTCGTCACCGGCGACGGCGCCGTGCTGGACGGGCCCGGCAACGGTGAGCTGTACGTCTCCACCCCCTACCAGAGCGAAGGTTACCTCGGCCCCGCGGCTGCCTCCGGCGCATTCGTCCCGCACCCGGCCGGGGCCGACCGGCGGCGTTGGTTCCGCAGCGGAGATCTGGTGCGCCGCTCCGTTGACGGTGCGCTCACCCTCGTCGGACGCACCGATTTCCAGGTCAAGGTCCGCGGGGTGCGGGTCAACCCCCAGGAGGTCGAGCAGCGGCTGCTGGCACATCCGGACGTCGCGGAGGCAGCAGTCCTGGCGCTGCCCGACCCGGTGGCCGGCCGGCTGCTGCATGCCGTGGTGGTGCGCACCACCGGCTCCGACCTCCGCAGCCTGGCACTCCGCGGGCATCTGGCACCCCTGCTGGCCAGGGCCGCGCTGCCCTCGACGCTGTTGGTCACCGACGAGCCGCTGCCCCGGACCGCCACCGGAAAGACCGACCGCGAACGTGTCGTACGGGACCACTTCACGAAGGAGAGCTGACATGCACCAGATCCAGACCATCAAGGAGTTCGTGGTCGAGGAGTTCATGCCGGACGTGCCCGCGCGGGAGCTGGACGCCGAGCTCGACCTGCTGGAGCACGGAGTCATCGACAGTCTCGGCCTGCTCAAGGTGATCGCCTGGCTCGAGGACCGGTACGGCATCAACACCGACGACGTCGACCTCGCACCGGAGTCGTTCAAGTCGGTTGCGGCCATCGACGCGTTCCTCACGCACGCGTCTCGGCACCGGACGGAGACCTGACAGCCGTGCATGACGCCGTAGCCGCGCTCATCGAACAGGACCGGCCCGTGGACCTGCCGGTATGGCGGTCGTTCTGGGACCGGCTCCACGAGGGTGCACTGCGCCGGGGCGAGACGGTGGCCCTGCTCGCCTCGCTGTCCACCCGGATGCCCGACCACGCCACCCTGACCGGACTGCTGGATTCGCTGGCCGAGCGGCGCCCTGCGGTCCCGTCCGACTTCGACGCCACGGTCAACATCGTCGGGACCGGCGGTGGCCCGCGCACCTTCAACATCTCCACCGCGGCGGCGTTGGTCGCCGCCGCGATGGGTGTCCGGGTGGTCAAGACCGGCTCGCGCGCGTACACCGGCAGTCTCGGCTCCGTCGACCTGCTGGAGCGGCTCGGAATCCCGCTGACCTCTTCCTACGAGGACACCCACGCGTCCCTGGAACGCTTCGGCATCGCGCTGGCCGGATATTTCGTCTACCCGCCCGAACTCGCGCTTCTCACCCGCAGCGTACTGCCGCTCGATGTCAGGAAGCTCGGCCGCTGCATCAATACGCTCGGTCCCTTCCTGGCCGGCATTCCCGTCTCCGCGCAGGTCACCGGTGTCGCCGACCCGCGAGTGGAGGCCGGGCTGCGGCAGGCGGCCGAGCACACCGCCCGGACCACCGGCCGATCGGTGTGGCTGTGCACCAACGAAGCGGGGGTCGACGAACTCCTCGGCTTCGCACCGAACCGGGTGTGCACCTACGAGGGCGACGGAAGCGGCGAGTTCCGCCTCGATCCGGCCGCGCTCGGACTGCGCCCGGGCTCCCTCGAGGAGTTGCGCCCGCGCTGCGACGACCCCGCGGGGTACTTCTGCGAGGTGTTGTCGGGGCAGGGCGCCCCCGTGGCCGAGGAGGCCGTCTGCCTGAACGCCGCCGCACTTGCTGTGGCCGGCCGGCTCACCGGCGACTGGCGAGCCGCACTGGACGCCGCCCGTGAGGTGCTCCGCGACGGCAGGGCTCTCGGTCTCGTCGGCCGGCTGCGCTCGGGGGCGACCGGCCATGCCTGACTTCTTCGCATCCCGCCGGCCCGGCCGGCCTGGGCTCGCGGTGTTCCTCAACGCCGGCGACCCGCCACTGGCCGCACTGCCCGACCTCGTCGCCATGCTCGACGAGAACGACGTCGACTGCCTGGAACTCGCCGTGCCCTTCCCCGGCTCCGCCACCGACGGACCGGTCATCCGGGCGTCCGCCGACCGGGCGCTGGCCGACGGGGTGACGCTGCGTGCCGTCCTGGACGCCGTCGCGGCCGTACGCCCCGGGCTGCGCAACCTGCGTATCGCGCTGCTCGCCGACTGGAGCTGCACCGTCCGGACCCTCGCTCCCGACGACTTCGCCGCGGCCGTCCGCGATGCGGGCTGCGACGGTCTGCTCCTGCACGGCGTACCGCCCCGGTTGCGGCTGCCCCACTACGAGGCTGCCCACCGGGCGGGACTGCCGCTCGTCACGACCTGCTACGCCGTCTCCGGTCCCGATGCCATGGCCGAAGCGGCGCGGCACGCCTCCGCCTATCTCTACCTGGTCGCCCACTACGGCCGCAGCGGGACCACCGCGGCCCTGGACCGGGAGCGGCTCGCGGAGGCGATCAGCACCCTGCGCTCTGCCACGCCAGTGCCCGTCGCCGTCGGCTTCGGGGTCACCACGGGCGCCGACATCACGCTCCTGGAGGAGCTCGGTGCCGATGCCGCCGTGGTCGGCAGCGCCGGGGTGGCCCACCTCGCACACGCCCGTGCCGCGGGTCACGACCCCGTCGAGGAGTTCCGCTCCTTCCTGCGGGAATTGCGTGCCCCCGGCACGGCGCCGACCATTCTCCAGAAGAAGGGAATCCACCCATGATCGTCCGCAAGCTCGAAGAGGTCACCTGCGTCGACTGGGGAAACGGCCTCAGCCGCAGATTTCTCACCGCGGCCGACGGAGTCGGCTACACGGTCACCGACACCATCGTCCGCGCAGGCACCAAGTCCCGCTTGGAGTACCGCAATCACCTGGAGAGTTGCTACTGCATCGAGGGCAGCGGCGAGGTGATCGACGCAGCGGGCACTTCCCACCCGATCACCCCCGGCACGCTGTACTCGCTCGACCGGCACGACGCCCACTGGCTCGTCGCCGCCCCGCACGAGGACCTGCGCCTGGTGTGCATGTTCACCCCCGCTTTGCGCGGCGACGAGCGCCACGACCTCGACTCGCCCGACTACTCCCACTACTGATGATCGAGTGGTCCGCCGACCAGCAGGCGCTGCGCGACGGCCTGGCGCCCTGGCTGGAGAAGCTGAATGCCGATCACATCGAGCGGGACGCCGCTGCCCTCTTCTCACGCGAGGGCTGGCGGACCCTCGCCGGAACCGGAATCCTCGGCCTGCCCTTCGACGAGAAGTGGGGCGGTCTCGGACAGTCGCTGCTGACCACGATGTACGTCCTGGAGGCGCTCGGTGAGGGCTGTCGGGACGCCGGGCTGAGCTTCTCCGCCTGTACGCACCTCGTCAGCACCGGGGTACCGCTGCACCGCTTCGGCTCCGCTGCGCTCAAGGAACGCTACCTGCCGGGGATCTGCTCGGGAGAGCTGATCGGAGCGCATGCCATCAGCGAGCCGGGCAGCGGTTCCGACGCACTGGCGATGCGGACCCGGGCGGTGCGCGACGGCGACGACTACGTGCTGCGCGGCAGCAAGGCGTTCGTCAGCAACGGGCCGGTCGCCGACCTCTTCACGATCTACGCCCGTACCAGCGACCGCCCCGGCCCGCTCAGCATGACCGCGTTCCTGGTGGAGCGGGACACACCCGGGCTGGAGGCCGGCGCACCGCTCGCGAAGATGGGGCTGCGCACCTCACCGCTGAGCGAGCTCTACCTCGACGACTGCCGGGTCCCCGCCTCCCGGGTCGTGGGCCGGCCCGGCGGCGGCTTCCTGGTACTCGACCATGTGATGCGTTGGGAGATCCTCTGCTCCTTCGTCATCAACGCGGGGGAAATGCGCGACCGCGTCACCCGCTGCGTCGAGTACGCCCGGACCCGCTCCCAGTTCGGCCGGCCGATCGGCGGCTACCAGGCCGTCTCCCACAGGATCGTGGACATGGAGCTCGGGGTGGAAACGGCCCGGCACTGGCTGTACGGCACCGCCGAGCGGATGGCGGCCGGGCACAACGTCACCCGGGACATCGCCATGGCCAAGCTCGTCACCAGCGAGGCGAACGTCGCCTCCGCCCTCGCCGCCGTGCAGATCTTCGGCGGCAACGGCTACATGGCCGAATACGGTATCGAGAAGGAACTGCGCAACTCGGTCGCCTCGACGATCTACTCGGGCACTTCCGAGATCCAACGCAACCGCATCGCAGCCCTTCTCGGTCTCTGACCCCTGTCACCGACAACCGGAAGCGACACACCAGCATGACGACCCAGCTCGGCAACGACACCGGCACCCTGCGCGCCACCGCCTTCCTCGATCACGGCTCGCCCGAGGTCCGGGCCTTCGTCGACACCGTGCTCCCGGCCGGCGCCACCACCCCCACCCAGCAGGCGGTCGCGCTCTATTACGCGGTGCGCGACTCCGTCCACTACGAGGTATACGGCGCCGACCTGTCCCCTGAAGGGATGCGGGCGAGCAGTGTGGCGCGCAGCCGCTCGGGCATGTGTCTGCACAAGTCCGTGTTGTACGCAGCCGCACTGCGGTCGCTCGGCATCCCCGCGCGGCTGGTCCTCGCCGACGTACGCAACCACTTGGCCTCCGATCGGCTGAAGCGGCTGCTCGGAGGCGATGTCTTCCACCAGCACTGCTTCACCTCGGTCCAGCTCGACGGCCGCTGGGTCAAGGCGACGCCGGTGTTCAACAAGACACTGTGCCGGCTGTACGGGATGGCCCCGCTGGAGTTCGACGGTACGGCCGACAGCATGCACCACCCCTTTGACCTCAAGGGGCGCCGGAACATGGAGTTCCTGTGCCTGCACGGGGAGTTCGACGACCTGCCGTACGACCGGGTGATCGCCGACCTGCGCACCGCTCACCCCCGGTTGCTGAGCGCGGACGGCACGGGAATCACCGAGGGCTCACTGGTGCGGGATGCCCAGCACCCGGCGGACGCGTAGTGCTCGTCAAGTTCTGCGGCGCCACCACCGTGGCCGAGGTGACGGACATGACCGCGGCCGGCGCAGACCTCGTCGGGCTGTGGTACGGGGTGCCGGGCGGCCGCTCCGAGCTGACGATCGGGCAGCTCGCCGACCTGTCCGCGGTCGCCCTGGGCACCGGACGGCTCCAACCGGTGCTGGTCACCTTCTCGTCCGATGCCCCGTCGCTGCTGGCGGCCGTGACGGCGGCCCGGGTGCTGCACGTCCAGCTGCACGGCTACCAGAGTCCGGGCGTGGTACGCGCACTCCGCCGGGCCGGACCCGAGCACCTCAAGATCATCAAAGTCCTGCACGTACAGCAGGGTGGTACGTGCGTGGAGGAGCGACTGGCCGGCGCGTACGAGCGGGCCGGCGCCGACTGGTTCCTTTGGGACGCGGTCACGGCCGACGGCCGGCTGGGCAGTACGGCACAGCCCCTGGACGACGCGGCCGTGACCGGGCTCGCCGACCGGACCGGTCTGCCCTTCCTGCTGGCGGGCGGCCTGCACGCCGGCAACAGGGCGGACTTCACGGGCGCGCGGGCGCACCCCCGCTTCCTCGGTATCGACGTCGACTCGGCGGCCCGCGGCAGCGACGGACTGCTGCGGACCGGCCGCGCGTCCGCCGTCAACCATGCCTGGAGGGCCGTATGACCGCACGCTTCACCGAGGCCCTGGCCGGGGCCGCCCGGCCACTGATCATGGAGGTCAAGCGGCAGGACGCCGATGGCCGGGAGCTGATGGGCGCCCGTGGGGTGGCCGAAACCGTCGAGCGCTTCGAGGCCGCGGGAGCGCCGTGCCTCTCGGTGGTCACCGGACGCTGGTTCGGCGGCACGGAAGACCTGCTGAGGGAAGTCGCTTCGTGTACCGGGCTGCCCTTGCTGCGGAAGGACTTCATCACCAGCAGACGCCAGCTGGAGCGCACCCGCGAGCTGGGAGCCTCCGCCGTGCTGCTGACCGCGAAGGTACTGCCCGGGCAGGTGCTCACCCGGCTGACCGACCATGCTCTGGAGCTCGGCCTGACCCCCTTTGTGGAGGTCGCCGACGAGGCGGACGTGGCAGCTGTGGAGCGGGGGCCCGAGAGCGTGGTCGCGGTCAACAACAAGGACATCACCACCCGCGAGCGGCTACCGGGTGACCCGGGCCGCGGTGCAGCGCTGCTGCCCGCCGTGCGGCGCTGCGGCACCCGGTACCCGGTCAGCGCGAGCGGCATCGCCGCCCCGGACACCGCGGCCGGGCTGCTGGCCGCGGGGTTCACCGGACTGCTCATCGGCACGGGCTTGTTGCGGGCGGCGAGCGTGGACGACTGGTGCGCCGCATTCGACGCCGCGCGTGGCACCCCGGCCGGTCCACCTGGCCGGGAACCGCCGACACGCCGATGACCTCCACACGGGCGGTGCGGTCGACCGGCACCCGCCCGTGCGGTGCGTGGGCACAGGCTCTCAGCGGCGCCTGGCGCCGGTCTGGATGCGGTGCCCGCGCGCGGTGCGTCCCCACGGCTTGTAGACGGAGACCACCGCGGCGACGGTGAGGAGCACGAACAGCGCGGGGACGCTCCACAGCAGGAAGTCGACGACCGGCCCGGGGTTGGGCGGGGCTCCGCCCGCGGTGGCCGTCCTCTCGGTGGCGATCGTGACCATCGGGTGGATGACGAACCACGCGAAGATCGTCATGAAGAGAGTGATCACCCATTTGACGACGATCCACCAGTGCAGCAGCAGGCCCCACTTGGTGCCGCAGGAGAGCAGGATCCCGGTGATCGCGGCGGCGAGGCTGAAGACCGTGACGCTGGTGTCGTCGAACACGTACATCGCGTAGTAGACGCCCTTGGCGATCGCGGCGTCGTCGGTCGAGAACCCCATGACCGCCAGGACGGCCATGGAGAGCGAGAGCCCGACCCAACCGACCGAGGTGACGACATGGATGGCCAGTACCAACTTCCGCATCCTGCGGCTCAGTTCGAACTTCTTGGCGGAACGCTGCCGGGGCATGACCGCGTCGGCGGCCTTCGTGGTGGCCCCGGCTGCGGGTGCCGGCGCGCGGTGATGGGCGGCGGGAGCGGACAATGCGACGCCTCGCTTTCTGCTGGTTCGGTGCCGGACCGATGCGGCGCAAAACTATTTACAGTGTACGGCGTAACTCAGTACAGCGTACAGTGTTAGCTCTCGGGAAGGAGCTCAGGGAACTCTCATGGCGAAAGACAATGGCCGTATGGACCCGGCGCGCACCCTCGCCCTGCTGTGGCGACAGGGGAACCAGCCCGCTCGGCCCGCCCGCGGCCCCCGCCAGGCACTGACCGTCGACCGCATCGTGCAAACAGCGATCGCTCTCGCCGACGCCGAGGGCCTCGCCTCTCTGTCGATGCGCAAAGTCGCCGAGCCGCTCGAGGTCTCCGTCATGTCGCTCTACACGTACGTGCCGGGCCGCGCCGAGCTGGTGAACTGCATGCTCGACGAGGTTCTCGCCGCATCTCCGTCACTGGAGGGCGCTGGCGACTGGCGCGCAGCCCTGGAGCAGTACGCCAGGGGTGGCAGGGACATTGCCCGGCGCCACCCGTGGGTGCCGCCGCTGGCCTCCGCACGGATGCTCATGGGCCCCAACGAGACCGCTGTGTGGGACGGCGTACTCGGCGCGATCTCGGGGGCCGGCCTGACCGAGCGGGAGATGCTCGGGGTCGTCCACCTGGTCAACGGCTATGTGCGCGGCGCAGTGCACCAGTCGGCGGACGCCGAGCACGACGAACGGCGCGCCGGCCTGAGCTATGACGAGTGGTACGAGCAGAGCGGCCCACTGCTGGAACGGATGATCTCCGTCACCCGGTTCCCCCACCTCACCAGGGTCTGGATGGCGGGCGTCTTCGAGGAACCCGGTGAGGGACTCGGGCCCGACGGCGGCTTCGAGTTCGGGCTCCAGCGGGTCCTCGACGGCATCGAGCAGTACATCGCCCACCGCTCCGTGTGACCGGGCCGCCCCGCCGGGCGGATCCTCCACCGAATCTCAGGGAGCCCTCCAGACCGGTTCACGAGTCTGGTGGCAGACCCGGCCGATGCGGCGGTCCGGGCTGAGACCGATGAGTGGAGTAGGCGTGACAGTTCTGGTGACAGGAGCGACAGGAACCGTTGGTCGACATGTGGTCGACCAGCTCCTCTCCGCGGGCGTACGGGTACGTGCGCTCACCCGCAACCCGGCCACCGCCGCGCTGCCGGACAGGGTCGAGGTGTTCGAAGGCGACCTGGAGCAGCCCGGCACCCTGCACGCCGCGCTGCACGGGGTGGAACGCCTCTTCCTCTTCCCGGTCCCGGAGACCGCCCGCGAGGTCGTCGCCGTCGCCGAGGAGGCCGGCGTGCGTCGTGTCGTCGTGCTCTCTTCGTCTTCCGTGCTCGACACCTCGGGGGACAACTACAGCGGTGAGCACCATCGCACCGTGGAACGCGCCGTGGAGAAGTCCGGCGTCGAGTGGACCTTCGTGCGCCCCGACGAGTTCGCAGCGAATGTGCTGTGGAAGTGGGGCCACTCCATCCGCACCGAGGGCGTCGTCCGTGCCCCCTACGGCAACGCCCGGCGCGTCCTGATCCACGAGGCGGACGTCGCAGCCGTGGCCGTGGCCGCGCTGCTCCAGGACGGGCACGCGGGACAGGCCTACCTCCTCACCGGACCCGAGGCGCTCTCCCAGGCCGAACAGGTACGGGTGATCGCCGAGACCACCGGACGCTCGATCCTCTTCGAGGAGATCACGCCGGACCAGGCCAGGGCGTCGATGGGACGGGCCATGCCGCAGCCGGTCGTGGAGATGGTGCTCGACTACCTCGCTGAGGCCGTCGCCCGTCCACCCGCCCCGGTGGACACCGTGGAGCGGATCACCGGACGCCCGGCCAGGACCTTCGCCCGGTGGGCGGCCGACCACGCCGGCGACTTCGCCGCGCAGCACGAGGGGCCGTCCGGAATTCGTCATGCGGAAAGGAAGGAAACCATGCCCGGCACCCTGTCCGAGCAGTCCGTCCAAGAGCGCAACAAGGAGCTCGCCCTGTCCATGGCCGCCGCCTGGAACCGCGGGGAGCTCCACGGCATCACCAAGCACTGGGCTGCGGACATCCAGCACTTCTCCGAAGACCGTCCGGTTCCCTCGGAAGCCATGGTCAGCGCGATGGAGGCCGGCCTGGCGGCCTTCCCCGACCTCCAGATGGAGGTCAAGAGCATCGTTGCAGAGGGGGACCGCGTCATCCTGCGCATCACCGTTACGGCGAGCCAGCAGGGCGAGTTCCTCGGGAAGGCCCCGACCGGACGCAAGGTGACCTGGTACATGCTGGAGGAGCTGCGTTTCAACGACGCCGGCCAGGTCATCGAGCACTACGACGTCTTCAACTACCTGCCGATGCTGAAGAAGCTGGACCTCGTCCCGGCGGACGTGCTGTGACCACGACAGCCCGGACTGCACCGCACGTCACCGAGGTCGCCGACGGGGTGTACGCGTACGTCCAGCCCGACGGCAGCTGGTGCCTCAACAACGCGGGCCTCGTCGTCGGCGACGACTCCCGGAGCCTGCTGGTGGACACCGCCGCCACGGAGCGCCGCGCGCGGCTGCTCCGTGACGAGGTGCTGCGCCGGTCCCCGCTCCCGCCGTGCGTCGTGGTGAACACGCACTTCCACGGTGACCACACCTTCGGCAACTCCCTGTTCCCCGAGGCGCTGGTCGTTGCGCACGAGCGCACTCGCGTCGAGATGTCGGCGGCGGGCCTGCACCTGACCGGCCTGTGGCCCGATGTGTGTTGGGGCGACATCGAACTGACGCTCCCTCACTTCACATACCGGGAATCCATGACCCTGCACATCGGTGGTGTGCGCGCGGAGCTGATGCACATCGGCCCCGCCCACACCACCAACGACACCGTCGTCTGGCTGCCCGAACAACGCGTTCTGTTCACCGGCGACCTCGTCATGTCCGGCGTCACGCCGTTCTGCCTGATGGGGTCGGTCTCCGGATCTCTGTTGGCCATGGAGCGGCTGCGCGCCTTCGGCGCCGAGACGGTCGTGCCCGGCCATGGCGCGGTCGGCGGGCCCGAGTTGATCGAGGACAACGCCGCGTACTTCCGGTGGCTCCAGGAGACGGCCCGGCAGGGCCTCGCCGCGGACCTGACCCCGCTCCAACTCGCCCACGAGGCCGCCCCGGGGCCATACTCAGAACTGCTCGACGTCGAGCGGCTGGTGCCCAACCTGCACCGCAGCTACGCGGAACTACGCGGTGCGGCCCCGGGCGCCCCCCTCGATGTCGGCGCGCTCTTCAAGGAGATGGCCGCATTCCACGGCGGCCTGCCCGCCTGCCAGGCCTGAGGGTGCATACGGAGAAACGCATCCCGTCGGGAAACGCCTCGCCCGTGCAGGTCGATCTGCACGGGCGAGGCGTTTCCCGACCGGGCCCCCACGGGTCCCGGCGCGTTCCTACTGTCTCGACGCCGGGCACCAGGCCGGAGCCGGCCCCACCGGGTGATGCTCGGTCTCGATGCCCTCGAGATACGCCGCGAAACTCTGCAGACCCGGGTGTTCGGCACGCAGTGCGGGGATGTCCGCACGGTAGCCGTACTCCTGGAACCACTCGAACATCAGCGAGATCTCCGGGGCGTGGGGAATGTAGGGGTTGCCGGCGACCGTATCCAGTGGCAGCTCTTCGAAACGGGCTGGCAGGCCGGTACGCTCCGAGAAGGCCTGTGCCAGCTCGGCCGCCGTCAGCTCGTCGCCCGCGAGCTCCACTGCCCGGCCCACGTACTTCGCCGGGTGGTCGAAGGCCTGCGCGGCGAAGAAGCCGATGTCGTCCACGGCGATGAGCTGTACCCGGGTGTCCGGTTTCAACGCCAGCTGCACCACCAAGGTGTTGTCGACCGCCAGCGGGCCGTGGGTGGCGAAGTTGTCCATGAAGAACGACGGGCGCAACACGGTCGTCGGCACACCGAGACGCCGGAGGTACCGCTCGATGCTGCGCTTGGAGTCGAAGTGGGGTACGCCGCTGTGCCGTTCGGCGCCACCGACCGAGCTGTAGACCACGTGCGCCACGCCGGTGTCCAGGGCCGCCCGGGCCACCGCACGCCCCTGACGGACCTCGCCCCCGAGCCCCGCAGGCGTCATGAAGTTCTGCACCGAGAAGACGCCGTGCATGCCGTCCATCGCCGCGCGCAGCGACGACTCGTCGTCGAGGTCACCACGGACCAGGGTCACCCCGAGCTCCGCCAGTCGCCGGGCCGCGGCCGAGTGCGGATCCCGCACCAGAGCTGCCGTGTCGCGACCCCGCCGGACCAGTTCGCGCGCCACGGCGCCGCCCTGCAGACCGGTCGCCCCCGTCACGAGGAGCGCACCGCCCGTCTCCCTCCCACCGGTCATGTGCTCTTCCCTTCGCCGGTGAACAGCGCCGCGTTGGCCTCCGCCCACTCGCGGTACGAGCGCGGCTCCCGGCCGGTGAGGTCACGCACCGCAGTCGTGGGCTTCGCCCACGGGACCTCGGGGCTGCGCAGCGCGGCGACATTGGTCACCGCGGTCGCACGGTCGCCGGTGATGCCGGTGAAGATCCTGACGACTTCCTCGGCCGGCGCGACCGAGAAGTCCAGTTCCCGGCCGAGGACCTCACCGAGAATCCGCGCCTGCTCCTGTGAAGTGAGCGTTTCCGGGCCGGTGAGCAGGTACGACCGGCCCTCGTGGCCGTTCTGGGTGAGCGCCGAGACGGCCACCGAAGCGATGTCGCACTCGTCGATGGGCGCCCCCGGGGTGTTGCCGATCCAGCAGCGCACGGAGCTGTTCTCGCGAATGCTACTGATCCACCAGGAGGTGTTCGCGTGGAACGGGCCCGGGCGCAGGAAGGTCCAGGCCGCGCCGGACCGGCGAATCGCCTCCTCTGCGGTCCGGTGCTCGTCCGCGATGCCGTGCGGTACCGGGTGCTGGACGCTCCCCGACGAGAGCAGCACGATCCGGCTGAGGCGTGCCTTGCGCGCGGCGGCCGTGATGTTGGCGGCCTCGCGCGCCACATCACCGGAGAGCACGATCAGCGCCGCGGACACGTCCTTGAATGCCACCTCCAGCGAAGCGGTGTCGGCGGGGCTGCCCGCGACCACGTCGACGCCCTCCGGCAGGTCGGCCTCCGCGGGGCTGCGGCTCAACGCCCGCACCGCGCACCCGAGGCCGATGAGCTGCCGGACGGCTTCGCGGCCGACCTTGCCGGTGGCTCCGGTGACCAGGATCATCGGTCGGACCTCCAACCCTGGGGCTCGGGCCACGGCGAACCGAGCTGGCGGTAGGTGCCCTGGTAGTCGGGCCAGTCGCGATGGTCGCGGATCTTGCCGTCGACGAACCGGAGGAGGTGGATCTGCTCGCCGGAGAAGACGCGTCCGGTCGGGGCCATGCCGACGAGCTCGCCGACGTGCCGCCCATACAGCACGAGATAGGCACGGACCCAGTCGCCGCGCTCCTCGATCTGCACCTCTTCGAGACGCGCCTCGTCGGAGAACGTCATGCGCAGCCATTTGACGGCCATCGCGAACGAAGACGGGCCGCGTAGATCCATGTGCTCCATCGATGCCGGATTCAGGTAATCCGAGTGAATGTACTCGCCGACATCATCGGTGACCCCGGTATTGTATGCCTTTATCATGCGTCGGACCGCGAGTATCTGACGGCTCATCGCCTTCCCTCCATATGCTGCCGGTTACCGCGCCATCCTGCGGCACTGCGCGACAGCGGACAAGTGGAAAAATCCCCGTTCAGGTTCACTGCAAAGAGAATTCAAGCGATCGCCGAGTTCCTCTTGAAGTATTTACTGCCGACACCCGTGCTGCGTACCTGACCATAGCTGTATGTACGTGTCCGCCATCCGGCATCGGAGTTGAACGTGGATAGCGCTGCCTACAAAACCAAAGTCACGGACGCCTTCAACGGGGCCGCTGCGACCTATGACCGATTGGGCGTGGAATTTTTCACCCCCATGGGCCGCCGGCTCGTGGAGCGGACCGCACCGCGTCCGGGGGAACGGGTGCTCGACATCGGCTGCGGTCTCGGTGCGACCCTGTTGCCCGCTGCCGAGCTGATCGGCCCGACGGGCCACGCCCTGGGCATCGACATCGCGCCCGCGATGATCGACGAGGCGGGCCGCGAGGCTGCTCGCCAGGGTGCCACCAATGTCGAGCTGCGGGTGATGGACGGTGAGCACCCGGACCTGCCCGCCCACTCCTTCGACCTGGTGCTCGGCAGTTACAGCGTGATCTTCCTGCCGGACGCGCGGGCCGCCCTCGCCCGCTATGCCGGTCTGCTGGGCGAGGGCGGCCGGATCGGCTTCACCAGCCCGGTCTTCAGCCGCGACACCTTCCCGTTCCTGCCGCCGCTGTTCACCGAGCTGATTCCGCTGTCCCTGCTACGTCACCTGCCCGAGTCGTGGCATCCGGAGCAATTGCACCGGCAGCTGCACTCCTGGCTGGAGGACCCCGCCGACCTCGAAGCCGCGCTGCTGAAGGCCGGGTTCACCGGCGTGGAGATCGTCGACGAGCCGGTACTGATGACCGCCGTGTCCGGTGCGGCATGGGTCGACTGGTCGCACACCCAGGGCATGCGACTGCTGTGGCAGCATCTGCCGGAAAACGACGCCCTGGCGCTGCGCGCCCGCCTCATCGGCGCGCTCGACGCGCTGCGCGACGGCGACGGTCCGGTGCTCATCGAGGTACCGGTGCGGTACGTCACCGCCGACGTGGGTCGCTGACGCGGCAGCCCCCGTACTGGTGAGGGGGCAGCGGGCGGGCCCCTGGTGGCGCAACGGCCGCTCACGCCGGACGCTCGGCTGGGAAACCCAGCCGAGCGTCCGGCCTTTCTCCGTTATCCGGTGCCGTCTCAGGTCACCGAGAGCGCGCCGTCCACCGCCAGCACCATGCCGTTGGCGTAGCCCGCCTCCGGGCGCGTCAGCTGCACCGTCCACCAGGCGATGTCCTCCGGGCGGCCGACCCGGCCGGCCGGTATCCGTTGTGCCATCTGCGCCAAGAACGCGTCGTACGCCTCCGCCGGCATCCCCGCCCGCACCCCGACGCCGGTGTCCACCACACCGGGGGCGATGCCCACCGAGCGGATGCCGCGTGGTGCCAGCTCCACCGCCCAGGTGCGCGTGAGGAAGTCCAGGGCGGCCTTGGCCATTCCGTACACGGAATTCTCCGGCCAGGCCCGGAGGCCGAGCGAACCCGCCGAGCCGACGTTCACCACCGTGCCCTGCGTGGCCTCCAACGCGTCCAGGGCGCGCTGGGTCAGGAAGAGTGGGGCGATCAGATTCGTGCCCAGCTGGCCATGGACAGCTGCCCGGTCGAGACCGTCCAGCGGAGCGAACCCGGTGACGGCCGCATTGTTGACCAGTACGTCGATCCGGCCGAATTCCCGCAGCGCGAAGGAGACGATCTCCTCCGGCGCGGCGGGATCGCCCACATCAGCGGCCAGGAAACGTATTCTGTCGTATCCCTCGGCGGTTTCTCTGAGGGATTTTTCCGAGCGACCGACTATCAGTACATGCGCTCCGTCGTCATGGAACGCCTGCGCCGTAGCACGGCCGATCCCACTGCCGCCGCCCGTGACGACGACCGCCTTTTGCGCCAACTCCGGCATGGCGCCGGCCCTCAGAAGCAGACGGCGGTGTTGACGCCCCGGATGACGGCCTGTTCAGCTTCCTTGGTGAAGTCCTTGTCCAGTGTGATCGAAAGCTGCACCCGAATGTCCAGGTCGGGTGTGGTGGCCGCGAAGGTGGCATAGCCGGGAATGCCCGCGCCGTGCCCCCACAGGTCCAGATCCTTGTCGTTCTGCAACTTCATCAGCCCCAGACCGTAGCCGATACCCATCGGCAGATCCCTGATCATCTCGCCGGGCAGCGGGGTGGTCATCTCCTTGAACTCCGCTTCACCGAGCAGCTTTCCGCTGAACAGCGCCACGAAGAAGCGGTCCAGGTCGGCCGTGGTCGAGATGATCTCGCCGGCGCAACCGGCCTCCGAGGGGTTCATCAGCGTGACGTCCTCAGCACGGCCGTCGATCTGCATGTAGCCGTGGGCATGCGGCTCGGGGATCTCCGGGTCGTCGCCCGGCAGTACGGTCTCGTTCAGGCCGGCCGGCTCCAGGACGCGCTCGCGGATCTCCTCGCGGTGCGAGCGGCCGGTCACCTTGCGGATGAGCAGCCCGATGATGAAGTAGTTGGTGTTGCAGTAGGCGAACTCGGTGCCCGGTTCGAACTCCAGCGGCTTCGCGGCCGCGATGGCGACCAGGTCCTCCGGCTCGTAGTGCTTGTAGCGGTCGCGCAGGAAGCGGTCGCCGGGCTTCTGGAAGGAATCGGCGTAGTTGTAGAGACCGCTGGTGTGCTGCAGCAGATTGCGTATGGTGATCTTCTCACCGTACGGCAGCAGCCCCGGGAGATAGCTCTCCACGGTGCGGTCCAGCTCGATCTTTCCCTCGGCGACCAGCTGCAGCACCACCACGGAGACGAACGGCTTGGTGATGCAGGAGATCCGGAACCGTCCGTTCTCGGGGACCGGTCGGTCCGTGCCCAGCTCGGCGGCGCCGGAGGTGACGACGAACGAGTGGTCCCCCCGGGTCACCCGGAACTGTACGCCCGCGGCTCCCGTCTCGATGAGTCTGTCGGCTGCGCGCTGTACGGCCTCCTCATGGGCCGTGGCCGCCGACCGAGCATCTGTCGTCCGAGCCATGTCGGTAAACCTCACTGTCATGTGGTGGTTGGTGCGTTTCCGTACGGGGAGAGACTGGCCGCCCGCGATGGAGAGGCGCACGGGCTCCGCTTGAGCCGCGCTCAGGCGAGGTCGTCGCGGCTGACCCTGCGGGTGGAGACCTGGAGTGCGCCGTCCACACGCACCAGCACGTCCTCACAGACGCAGACCCGGTGCACCCGCGATTCCCCGCCCGTCTGCGAGGCGTACACGATCGCGTACGAGCGGACGTCCAGCGCGCCGTCCGGGCGCTCCACGACGTCGAACATGCCGATGAAGTGCCTGTGCCGCTGCCCGGCCTCGGCCAGCTGGACCGTGCTGCGGCTGGTGGCCGCGACCAGGCCCGCGCGCCCGACCACCGGATCGGGCAGTGTCGGCACGGCGAAGGAGGCATCTTCGGTGAAGGTGGCCGCCCACCGCTCGCACTCGCCGCGGTCCAGCAGTTGCATCTGGTGGGCGTAGAACTGCTGCACTTCTGCGTACAGAGCGCCGAACGCGGTGGCCGCCTGCGGCTGGATACCGGACTGGATGGTCATGAAGGACTCCGTTCTGTCGGTCCTGCCACCCTCCGGGACCCAGGTCGAGCGGCCTTCGAAGACTCCTCAAGTCCTCAGGTCAGCCACCACTGCCGAGCGCCGCCCCGCTTCTCGAGCGGCGTTCATCCGGCCTTCGAGCGGGTCGGGACACGGTCGGACCCACAGTTGACGCTTCGGAGGTAAACCGATGACGACCATGACAAAGCCGGTGGCGCTGGTCACGGGGGGCACGAGTGGCATCGGCCTCGCCGTGGCCCGTGACCTGGGCCGGCGCGGACACCGGGTCTTTCTGTGCGCGCGCACCGAGCAGAAGGTCAAGAACACCGTCGAGGAACTCCGTGCGGAAGGCCTGGACGTGGCAGGCACGGAGGCCGACGTGCGCTCCCGGGAGTCCGTGGCCGCCCTGGTCCGTGCTGTGCTCGACGCCTTCGGCCCGGTGAGCATCCTGGTGAACAACGCGGGGCGCAGCGGCGGCGGTCCCACGGCCGGTATCACCGATGAACTCTGGTACGACGTCATCGACACCAACCTCAACAGTGTCTTCCTGCTGACGCGCGAGGTACTCAGCAACGGCGGGCTGACCGGCGCCGCGTACGGCCGGATCATCAACATCGCCTCGACCGCCGGCAAGCAGGGCGTTCTGCTGGGGGCTCCCTACTCCGCCTCCAAGCACGGCGTCGTCGGCTTCACCAAGGCGCTCGGCAAGGAGCTGGCCCCGACCGGCATCACCGTCAACGCGGTCTGCCCCGGTTATGTCGAGACTCCGATGGCCGAGCGCGTCCGCCAGGGGTACGCCTCGGCCTGGGGCACCACGGAGGAGCACGTCCAGGAACAGTTCGAGGCGAAGATCCCGCTCGGCCGCTACGCCACCCCCGAGGAGGTGGCAGGCCTGGTCGGTTACCTGACCACCGAGCACGCCGCCGCCATCACCGCTCAGGCGCTCAACGTCTGTGGCGGCCTGGGAAACTTCTGATCCGGAAAGAGGCTGTTGAGATGTCTGCTGAGCGAGTACACCGCACCACTCACACCATTGCCATCGCCGCACCTGCGGACGTGGTGTACGGGCTGATCTGCGACGCGGTCAAGTGGCCGTTGTATTTCCAGCCCAACGTGCATGTGGAACAACTGGAGTTCGACGGTGAGCAGGAGCGGCTGCGCATGTGGGCAGTGGCCAACGGTCGGACCAAGTCCTGGACGTCACGGCGGACGCTCGACTCCGAGCGGCGGCGAGTGGAGTTCCGTCAGGAGCTGTCCGCCGCGCCGCTGGCATCCATGGGCGGCACCTGGATCGTGGAACCGCTGGGCGCCGAGAAGACGAAGCTGACCCTTCTGCACGACTTCACGGTCGTGGGGGACTCCGCTGCGGATGTGGCCTGGGTGGAGCGGGCCACCGACACCAACAGCCGTACCGAGCTGGCGAACCTCCAGCGACTCGCCGAGCGCTGGACACGCCTGGATGACCTGGTGTTCTTCTTCGAGGACTCGGTACGGGTCAACGGGTCCGCCGAGTCCGTCTACGACTTCCTCTACCGGGTGCAGGACTGGCCGAAGCTGATCCCGCACGTCTCGCGCCTGGAGGTGACGGAGGACGAGCCCGGCGTCCAGTCGATGTCGATGGACACCCGCACCGCCGACGGTTCCAGCCACACCACCGAGTCGGTCCGTATCTGCTTCCCGCACGCCGGACGCATCGTCTACAAGCAGACGGTGACGCCCGCACTGATGACGGCCCACACCGGCGAGTGGTCGGTCGTTGCCGACGAGACGGGCGTGACCGTCACCTCGTACCACGGTGTCGTCCTGCGCGAGGAGAACATCGAGCGGGTGCTCGGCGACTCTGCCGGCGTTGCCGAGGCCCGCCAGTACGTGCGGGAGGCGCTCGGCCGCAACAGCACCGCCACGCTGAACCTGGCGAAGAAGTACGCGGAGGCCGCCGACCCCGTGCTGTGACCCCACAGGGCATTCACCCTCGCTCGGCTTACGTCCCCCGCCTGCCGGTGGCCGCATCCTCTGGATCAGTGCCGTCGACGTGCTGTGCCCTGCCTGCCGCCCTCCCGTCAACACTGCCGGAAACGCCGTGAACTGTCAGTCGGCCGAACTCGGCATACGCCAGCGAGGCCCATAATTGTCCCAGGAGATGGGCCCGCTCTCGCAATAGGGTGTATGGAGGACCGCTCGAGAGCCACCGGAGATCCGGGTGTGACGACGCTAATCCGGCTAACGTGCGTCACAGCGGTGTGCTTTGCGCCATCGGAGAACGACCGAATGACTTAGTGAGAAACGGGGAGGAAGCTGTGCAGGTTCAGGTTCTGGGTCCGCTGAGAGCTACCGTCAAAGGGGAATCAATCGTTCCGACAGCGAGTAAGCCGCGGCAGATTCTGGCGCTCCTCGCGCTCTACCCGGGGAAGGTTTTGCCGGTAGCCACGCTCATGGAGGAAATCTGGGGGACGGAACCGCCGCCGAGCGCGCTGACCACCCTCCAGACGTACATCCTTCAACTGCGGCGTCGCATAGGCACCGCGATGGGCCCGGACGCGCCGGGGACGGCGAAGGACGTGCTCGTCACCCGGCACGTCGGCTACCTGCTGCAGATCGAGCCGGAGTGCTCCGACATGCGCGAGTACGAGCGGCTGGTGGCAGCCGGGCAGAGCGCCTTCGAGGAGCACCGGGACGAGGAAGCGGCCGGCATGTTCCGGCAGGCACTGGCGCTGTGGCAGGGCCCGGCACTCGTCGACGTACGCGTCGGGGCGATCCTGGAGATCGAGGCGATGCGGCTCGAAGAGTCCCGTCTGGTCACCGTGGAGCGGCGCATCGACGCTGACCTGCGGATGGGCAGGCACGCCCAACTCATCGCGGAACTCGCGGACCTGACCTGCCGACACCCCCAGCACGAGGGGCTGCACTCGCAGGCGATGGTGGCGCTCTACCGCTCCGGGCGGCAGGCGTCGGCCCTTGATGTCTACCGCAAGCTGCGGATGCGACTGATAGAGGAGCTGGGCGTCGAGCCCTCGCCGCAACTGCAGCGGCTCCACCGGGCGATACTCACCGTCGACCCGCAGCTCGACGTCGCCGCGAACGCGCGACGTGGCTCAACATTCGACCTGTACGCAGCCTGACTCAGGCCCTCCGGTACAGCTCTGAAAACCGCCGGAATTGTTGTGCTGCTGGCCCCGCGCTTCTGCGCCGGGCCAGCAGCACGAGCGGTGAATGCATCAAGATGTCGAGCACCGGAGACCTGCGCGGCCACTCGTCGACCCGACAAGTCCTGCCTTCATGCGCACCCTCCCCCGAAGCTCTTCCGCCAGGTCGTGCATGTTCCCTTGCTCGCCAGTCGCATCGAGGGAACGCCTTCCGGCACGATCCGTGACGTCGAACGCCATGGGACCGATGCTGAGGCCGGACCGTTCAGGGAACAGCCCTGTGGAGGAGCCGGGCCGAGAGCTGAGCATACCTACCGCGACCTGCGGCAACACTGCTCAGAGGCCTACTGCCGGTCTCACCAGGAGGTACCCGTGAAGAGGCTGATGATCTTTACAGTCGGTCCTTCCAGCGCCCGGGGTGGGGCAACGACCTCGGCTGGCAAACAGCCCAATGCGCCGACAGTCGGCGGCCTCGACGCCCCGCTCGCCTTCCGGACATCGAAAAACCGGATCCGGAGTCCGGCCAGGGACTGTCGGTGTCGAACTACGGCCGCGCGGTGCAGCCGCCAACACTGACTCTGTCCAATGCCACCGAACCCAGCGGGACCGCCTCCTACTCGGAGCGGGCATGGCGGGGGCCGCCCTCCCACGGCCCTTGGGGAGTTTCTGGGGAGAACGGCCCCCGCTGGGGAGTCCACGGGGAGTTCCGGCCGCACGAACTCGTACGACACTGAAAGCCCCAGTAAGGGACGTCGTCGCAGGTCAGCAGCCTACTAACGGCTAAACTCGCAGGTCAGCGCCGTCCGCTGGGGAAGTACATGATACGTGCCGATCGTCGGCCTCGACGATCCCCGGCAGCGAACCGCCCTCCCGCAGGGGTGTGACATAGCGGGTCGCGGTGACTTCGGGAAGCATCCCCCCAGGTTAGAGGGGCGTGCCGGCACGGAGAACATCGCGCGGAGCCCAAGGGGCGGTGCCACGGGGGGTGGTGGGCACGCGAGGGCGGGGGCTCATCCCTGCGTACTCCCGGCTGCGCTGCCCGCCGGGAGCCTCCGCCCCCCTGTTCCCGCCGCCGGAGGCGCGCCGTACAGGGTGACGCACGAGGTGGAGCACGAGGAAATGGCCGAGAATCTCCTCCGACTCCCGTTCGACTTCCTCAGAAAAGGTGCTTCCTGAAGAAGGCACTGGAGATCTGAACGCGGGGGCACCACGCTCCGTACAGACCAACTGAACCGGTCGCCGCAGGGCCGGGGCACCTGGAAAAGCCCAGAGCAAAGGGGACATACCACTATGACGGGATCTGAGGGGACCGGGCGGACCGTCGGCCGCCGAGCCGTGATCGCCGCAGCCGGGGCCGCCGGTCTGACCACGGCACTCACCGCATGCGGTGAGTCGGGCGGAGAGAAGGAGGAGGGCCCCGCCAAGGATGTGTCCGCCCCCGAGGCCGGTGGCGACGGCGGCAGCGGCGGTGAGGGCGGGAGCGGCGGCGCGGGCGGCGCCGTGCTCGCGAAGACCTCCGACATCCCGGAGGGCGGCGGCATGGTCTTCAAGGACCAGAAGGTCGTGGTGACCCAGCCGACGGCCGGCGAGTTCAAGGCGTTCTCGGCCATCTGCACCCATCAGGGCTGCCCGGTCAAGGACATCAAAGGCGACGTCATCAACTGTCCCTGCCACAACAGCAACTTCTCCGTCACCGACGGCAGTGTGAAGAGCGGCCCCGCCAAGAAGCCCCTGCCGCCGGCGAAGATCACCGTGGACGGCGACTCGATCAAGCTGGCCTGACACCGGGGCGGGCCGGCGACGACAGCCCCTTGCCGACGTCCCCCTGACGTGACCGGCGCGGCCTCTTCCAGCAGGCCATGACCTCGTCGGCCGCAGTGACGGTGGCCACCAGGGCAAGGGTGTTGCGCACCATCGCGGGCGTGTACTCGGGGGGTACGCCCGCGATGGCGTCGGCGGGTACGACGGCGGTGGAGCCGAGGGTGACCGCGTCGAAGACGGCGTTGGGGATCGCGACATTCGCGGACACGCCGGTCAGACCAGCGTGCGGCAGCCGAGGTTGCGGAGCAGGGCGTCCACATCCGTGCCCGCGGCGCAGCGCACTTGCCGGGTTGCCACCGTGGGCCGCGACGGCTGTCTCTACTCGCTCAGCCGCAGCTCGCCGCCGGACGCAGCTGTGCCACGACGCCGACTGGCGGTGGGTGGATGACGGCGACGATTACGGCGAGCTGCGGGCGTCTTCGCGGTCCGTTTCTCCGCGGCCCGTTCTCCGCGGCCGGCTCTCCGACGGCCTCAGCGGCGGGCTCTCCCCACGGCTTCCGAGGTTCAGCTCTCCACGGTGCGGGCGGCTGTGCGGAGCGCGTCCACGGCGGCCCGGATCGAGGGCCGGCGGTCCGCGTCGTCCCGCCACACGGCGTAGATGTGCCGGCGCATGGTGTGCCGTACGGGCACCACGCGCACCCCGTCCGGCACCGGGCCGCGGCCCAGGCGCGGCGCGATGGCCACACCGAGCCCCGCGGCGACGAGAGCGAGCTGGGTGTGGTGCTCCTCGGCCATGTGGGAGAGGCGCGGCTCGATGCCCTTGCCCCGCAGGGTGAACATCAGCCAGTCGTGGCAGAACTCTCCTTCCGGCCAGGAGATCCAATCGTCGTCCGCGAACTCCTCGAGGTCGACCTCGGTGCGCTCGGCGAGGGGGTGGCCGGCGGGCATGGCCAGATCCACCGGGTCGTCCAGCAACGGGGCCTTGGCGAGACCGTCGGGCAGGGAGATCGGCTTGTTGTACCAGTCGAGGACGACGGCGAGGTCGATGTCTCCGCGCGCCAGCCGCGTCACCGACACATCGGGCTCCATCTCCTGGAGCCGCACGCGCAGCTGCGGGTGCTGAGTGCGCAGCGCCGCGAGGGCGGCCGGGAAGAGCCCGCGGGCGGAGGTGGGGAACGCGCCGAGGAACAGGTCGCCCACCGCCTGGCCCCTGTGTGCCTCGAGATCGGACTGCGCCAGCTCGACCTGGGAGAGGATGCGCGCCGCGTGGTCCGCGAGCAGCCGCCCGGCATCGGTGAGACGGATCCCGCGGCCGTTCTTCGCCAGCAGCTGCTGCCCGGCCTCGCGCTCGAGCTTCGCCAGCTGCTGGGAGACGGCGGACGTCGTGACGTGGAGCCCGTCCGCGGCCGCGCTCACCGAGCCATGGCGGGCGACGGCGTCCAGGGTGCGCAGTCGGTCGAGATTCATGTAAGCGATCCTAATCTATGGGCTTACGAATTCTCGCTTGTCCTACGAAGTTCAAGGTCCCATGGTTGGTGGTCATGAGCACTGCAGCCGCGTCTCGCACACCTTCCGCCCCGACTCCCGCGTCCCCCTCCTCCGCCTCCGGCTCCTCCGAGCCGGAGGTCCGCCGCCCCGCCCTGGACTGGCGGATCCGGTTCGCCGTGCTGTCCCTGATCTGGGGCTTCAGCTTCCTGCTGATCAAGGTTGGCACGCAGGCGTACGCACCGTTGCAGGTCACTCTCGGCCGCATGCTCTTCGGTACGGCGGTGCTGGCGGCAGTGGTCGCCGTGAGGCGGGAGCGGCTGCCGCGCGGCGCCCGCACCTGGGGCCATCTCACCGTCGCCGCCTTCTTCCTCAACGCGCTGCCCTTCTCCCTCTTCGCCTACGCCGAGCTGACCATTTCCTCGACGCTGGCCGGGATCTGCAACGCCACCACCCCGCTGTGGGGCATGGTGCTGTCGATGGTCGCCCTGTCCGAGGACCGGCCGACGCGGCGCCGGGTCGCCGGTCTGGGCGTCGGGTTCACCGGTGTGCTCACCGTCCTGGGAGCCTGGCAGGGCTTCTCCGGGCAGGACCTCGCGGGTACCGCGATGGCGCTGACCGCCTCACTCAGCTATGCGGTCGGCTGGATCTATGTGCGGCGCACGCTGGCCGGAGCGGGGAGCTCCCATGTGGCGATGTCCGGGTCGCAGCTGCTGCTGGGCACCGTCCAACTGGCGGTCGTCACCCCGATGTTCACCTCGTTCCCGGCGTCCTTTCCCGTCGTGCCGCTGCTCTCCGTGGTGGCGCTGGGCGCGCTGGGCACCGGATTCGCGTTCCTGCTCCAGTACGGGCTGGTCGCCGAGGTGGGACCGACGACGGCGACGCTGGTCACGTACTTCATCCCGGTCATCGCGACCGTGGCGGGCGTTCTGGTGCTCGGCGAGGAGCTGACCTGGAACACCCCGGTGGGTGCGCTGGTCGTCCTGGCCGGAGCGGCTCTGACACAGGCCCGCCCGCGCCTGCCCGCGCGTCGGTCGTAGGACGCGCTGGACGCAGGACCCGCGCCGTGGGTCGCGGCACCTCGCCGGACGCGGCACCCCCACCCGGTCGCAGCACCTCGCCGGACGCGGGTCGCAGCACGCCGGACGCGGCACCCCCTCAGTCGTAACGCCCCGAGGGGGCCGGGCCGGTCGCGGACGCCAGAGCGTCGGCGACCGGCCCGATGTCGTCGTCGGACAGCGGCGAGACGGTCACCCGCACACCGGGCGGCGAGGACATCCGGAAGCGGGCCCCGGGGGCGACGGCCCAGCCCGACTGCAGCAGCCGCGCGACGGCTGCCGTCTCGTCGGGCACCGGCACCCAGACGTTCATGCCGCTGCGCCCGTGCGCCACGGCGCCCCGGCCGCGGAGCGCGCGCACCAGGGCGTCCCGGCGCGCACCGTACGCGGCGGCGACCCCGCGCGCGTCGACCGCACCCGACCGCCACAGGTGCACCACGGTGTCCTGCAGCAGGTGGCTGACCCAGCCGGGGCCGAGCCGCTGACGGCCGCGCACCCGGTCGATGGTGACGCGGTCGCCGGTGAGCACGGCGAGCCGCAGGTCAGGCCCGTACGCCTTGGCGGTCGACCGGACCAGCGCCCAGCGCGCGGACCGCCCGGCGAGCGGGTGCAGCGGAAGATCGACGATGCCATGGCCGTGGTCGTCCTCGATGAGCAGGACGTCCGGATGGCCGGCCAGGACGGTCCGCAGGGCTTCCGCGCGCTCCGCGGTCACGGCGGCACCCGTCGGATTCTGCGCGCGGTCGGTGACCACGATCGCGCGGGCCCCCTCCCGCAGCGCACCCTCGACGTCCGGCGGCAGCGGACCGTCGTCGTCCACGGCGACGGGCACGGCACGGAGTCCGAGCGCGGGAATCAGGTCCAGGAGGCTCCCCCAGCCCGGGTCCTCGACCGCGACCGCGTCACCGGGCCGGAGGTGAGCGGCGAGCACCCGCTCGATGGCATCCAGCGATCCGGAGGTCACGGCGACGGGCCCCTCGGGCACGCCGTCCGCGGTGAACGCCTCGCGCGCCAGGGCCGCCAACTCCTGACCGACCGCGTCGTCGCCGTAGAGCGCGGGGCGGCGGGCGTTCCGGGCCGCGGCCGCGGTCAGCGCCTCGCTCAGCGAAGGCAACAGGGACGGGTCGGGGTTGCCGTCGGCCACGTCCCGGACGCCCGGCGGTACGTCGACGCGGATCATCTCGCGCGGGGTGCTGGCGGGCCATGAGCGCACCCGGCTGCCCCGTCGGCCCGCCGTTTCGATCACTCCGCGGTCGCGCAGCGTCCGATAGGCGGCCGCGACGGTGTTCGGGTTGACACCGAGTCCCTCCGCCAACTCCCTGAGAGGCGGCAGGAGCTGTCCCGGGCTCAGCTCCCCGGAACCGACACCCCGTTCGACACTCGCCGCGATCGCGGCTGCGCCGCGACCCGTGATCCGATATCCTCCTAGCACAAAACTGATTATGCACTAGTGCAAGAGGAGACCGCATGCCGGACGCCGCTTACGCACCCACCGAGCGCACCGTCCCGTCCCGTGCACGCGAGCGCGCCGCATACGACCGCGAACTCGTGCACGCGATACTCGACGAGGGTTACGTCTGCCACCTCGGGTTCGTCCGTGACGGTGCACCCGTGGTACTGCCGACGCTCTACGGCCGGGTGGGTGAGTGCCTCTACGTCCACGGCTCCACGGGCTCGCGGCCTCTGCGGATGGCGGGTTCGGCCGACCCCGGCCTCCCGGTGTGCCTCACCGTCACCCATGTCGACGGCCTGGTGCTCGCCCGCTCCGCCTTCCACCACTCCATCAACTACCGCTCGGTCGTGGTGCACGGCACCGCCCGGCAGGTGACGGACCCCGACGAGCGCACCGCGGCACTGGACGCCCTGGTGGACCATGTCCTGCCGGGCCGGGCGGAGGACTCCCGGCGGGCCGACGCCAAGGAGCTGGCCGCGACGGCCGTGCTCCGGCTCGACCTCGAAGAGGTCTCGGCCAAGGTCCGCACCGGCGGCCCCAACGACGAGCCGGAGGATGTCTCCCTCCCCTACTGGAGCGGCGTCCTCCCGGTCTCGCGCAGTTACGGGACCCCGGTTCCCGCCGACGATCTGGACCCCGCCATCCCACTCCCCGGCTACCTCACGCGCTGAGCCCTACGGCACGCCGACGTCCCAGCCGATCCGTGCGGCGCGCCGCCGTACACGACAGCACCGTTCGTGTCGCGCCCGCCGTACACACTGAGCACCGCGGCGTGACGCGCCGACCGTACGCGCCGGGCACCGCGACGCCGCGGCCCCGCGCGCCGAGTCCCGCGGCGTCCAGGCGGACACACCGAGCACCGCGACACGCCGACCGTACGCTGTGGGCGACGCGGCGCGCCCGCCGTAAGTACTGAGCACCGCCGCGCGCCCGCCGTACGCACTGAGCACCGCCGCGCGGTGGCAGGCCCCGCACGCCGAATCCCGCGGCGTCCGGCCGCACGCGCCGATCCGTACGGCAGGCCCGATAGAGCCCGCTCGGTCCCCGCGCTTGGGGCGCGCAGGGCCCGAGCCACGACCTGACGCGGCGGCTGCTCAGGCGGGCGCCGCCCGGCGCGCGACCGCGGACGGCCGCATCTCCGCGACGGCCAGGCCCGCCATCGCCGCCAGCAGGAGCACGGTGCCCAGCACCATGGCGGCCGTCAGCCGCTCCCCCAGGACGGCGACCGCGATCACCGCGGCACTCACCGGCTCGATCAGCATGATCACGGACGCGGTGGCCGCCCGGACGACCGCCGCGCCCGCGAAGTACAGGGCGTAGGCGAGTGCGGTCGGCACCGCGGCCACGTACACCAGCAGCACCAGCACCCGGCCGAGGTCCGCGGTGTCCGGAAGCAGCCCTTCCATGACTCCGAGCGGCAGCAGGCAGACCACACCGACGGCGAAGGCCCAGGCCGTTGTGGAGAGCGGATCCGCTCCGCCTCCCTCACGGCCCAGCCACCGGGTGAGCAGGGTGATCGCCGCGTATCCGGTGGCGGACACCAGCGCCAGGGCGACGCCGAGCGGCCGTACGACTCCTGCGCCGCTGCCGAGCGACAGCACGGCGAGCCCGCCGAGCGCTCCGAGGACGGCCGCCACCCCGGCCCTGCCGAGCCGCTCCCCCATGGTCAGCCGGGCGCCGAGCGCGATGAGCACCGGGCCGGCGCCGATGGTGACGACCGTGCCCACCGCGAGACCGGTGACCTGCACCGCCCCGAAGTAGGCGCTCTGAAAGACGGTCAGACCCACACCGGTGCCGACGATGCGCAGCAGGCGGCGCCCGCGCGATTCGGCCATGTCCGGGGCGGCCACGCGGCGTGGCTGTACGGCGCGCACCGCACGGACGGCCAGGAGCAGGGTGAGCCCGCCGACGTAGCGCCAGAAGGACAGGGCGACCGGTCCCAGATCACTGGACCGGTAGAGCATGGCGGCCGCCGCTCCGGCGGTTCCCCAGGCGGCACCGGCGACGATCAGACAGAACAGGCCTCGCCCGATGGGCAGGCCGACAGCAGTATGCGACACGTGAGTGTTCTCCGCGGAAGTGAGGACGTGGTCTCCGTCTGCGGGCAGCGGCGACCCCGTCCGGGAACGCCGGAGATCGGCCTTCCGGGGGTGCGGCCCGCCTTACGCGGCGGGAGGCGGGAGAACGAGAGCGGTCGCGTGCATGATCGTGACCTTATGTCGCCCGGGAAGGGGCGGGCAACTCCTCCCGCTCGGCCGGGCCGCCGGCCACGGCACCACCGGAGGGGGCCTTCGGCGTCGAGGTCTGGGCGATGAACGCCCCTGCCAGCACCAGCGCACCCCCGACGAGTTGCGGCGCCGACAGATGCTCACCGAGCAACACCCAGGCGCATACGGTCGCCACGACCGCCTCCAGGCAGGCCACGACCCCCGCGACCTGAGGCGAGAGCCGTCGTACGGACAGCACACCGGTGAGATAGGCGACCACGGTCGCGATCAGGACGACCCAGGCGAGCAGCAGCACCGCGGAGACGCGGGCACCGTGCATATCGGCCCGTCCGCCGAGCACCGACCAGTCCATGCCCCACGGCCGGGCGGCGATCGTGAGCACACCCGCGCCGATCAGCAGACCGTAGGCGATCACCCCCAGGGGGTCCGCCGCGTCCTCGTCGCTGCCTCCGTGGTCGGAGAGCACGAAGTAGGCGACCTGGCAGCACGCCGCGCCGAGCGCCAGCAGCAGCCCGGGAGCGTTGAACCCCAGCCCGGACCACACCTCGACGACACAGGCGAGACCGCCCACGGCGAGGACCACGCCCACGGCGGCGGCGCGGGTCACCGGCCGCCGCTGCACGAAGCGCACCCAGCCCAGCACCAGCGCGGGGGCCAGATACTCGACCAGCAGCGCGACCCCGACGGGAATGCGGGAGATCGCGGCGAAGTAGCAGGCCTGCACACCCGCCACGGCCAGGAGTCCGAACCCGGCGAGCAGTCCGGGGCGACGGCGCAGCAGGCCCCGGTGGATCCAGGCGACGGGCAGCAGGACGACGGCGGCGCCGGCGACGCGCAGCCAGACCACGTGCAGCGGGTCGAGGCCCGCTTCGATCAGCGGCTTGGCCGCGACGCCCGATCCTCCGAACGCAAGCGCCGATGCCAGGGCGAGCCCGAGGCCGGCGCTCCTCCCCTGAGGTACGTGCATCCGGCCATGATGTCAGCTGTCGACAGGAGCGTCACCCTGGATGACCCCTGACGCCGGGAAGCCTGCGAGCCGGGCCGACAGCCGCTCCGGATCGACGCCCGCCCGGTGCAGCACCTCCACGGCCCGGCAGTCCCGGTCGGCGGCCAGCGCGCCGAGCAGGTCCAGTCCCTCGGCGACCTCGCCACCACGGGCGCGAGCGCGTGCCCGTGCACCCTCCATGGCCGTCATCGCGGCCGGGGACCAACCCGGGCTGCGGGGCTCCTTCCCGACCGGTACGGCACCGGAGTCCTCGATGGAGCCCCGCCACCGGAGCCCGTAGCCGATGCTGCGCTGGACCAGGTAGCCGAGGAGCCGTGCGACCTGCGGCGGCCCCCCATCGAGGGCTGCCCGGACGTCGGGGTCGGATTCGAGGAGGGTGTGCAGCAGATGGGCCGTGTCGACCTGGCTGTCGCCGTCGCGTACGGCGCGCCGGCGGGCGCCGCTGGCCACCGACGCCAGCACGACACCGAGCTGGAGGCCGGACGCGGGGCGAATCGGTCCGATGGAACCGGACTGCGGCGTACCGTTTTGCACATCTCCCATCCCAGCAGTACCCGGCAGCACAGGCATCCCCGGTAGGCACCATTTGCGTGTCCCACCACGGTTGCGCGGGGATGACCGGCTTCTCATCCTTCGGGAGGAGCACGCGCGGGCGCCGTACACCCGAACGTGCGACGGCCGCACGGGACCGGGCCCGGCGCGCACACCCGCCTCCAGAACTGATGTGTCGTCAGCCTTGAATTGCCGTACGCGCCGGCAGAGGGCCCGCGGCGTCAGCGCACCGTCAGGCCAGCTTTCCGCCCGCCGGCCGTGAAGGTGTACGTGCCGCGTTCGACCCGGGGCGCCCCCGCGCCGTCGATGTCGCCCGGCGTGACGGCGAGCACCCGGGCCGGGACGGTCAGCGCCACGGTCCTCGACTGCCCCGGCCTGAGATGGACCCTGGTGAAGGCGGTGAGCCTGCGGGGCGGGGCCAGGACGTCGCTCGACGGGCGCGACACATACACCGGCACCACCAGGTCCCCCTCCCGCCGCCCGGTGTTGGACACCTTCACCCGTAGCCGCACCGGCTCGCCGGGCGCCACCGCGTCCTTCGCCACGCCGAGCGAGTCGAAGGCGAAACGGGTGTAGGAGAGCCCGGCCCCGAAGCCGTAGGCGGGATCGTACGCCGACTCCGCGCCGGCGTTGGTGCCCGGCAGCTGCTGGTAGGACATCGGCTCGTTGCCGATGCGCTTCGGCCAGGAGACCGGCAGCCGTCCGCTCGGATCGGCCGAGCCGAACAGCACATCCGCCACGGCATGGCCGCCCTCGGAGCCGGGCAGCCAGGACATCAGCAGCCCGTCCGTGCCGGCCGCGTCGCCCAGGGCGAGGGGACGCCCGGCGATCACCACGACCACGACCGGCCGTCCGCTCGACTTGAGCGACTTCACCAGCGACTGCTGTCCGGCGGACAACTCCGGCCGGGGTGTGTCGGCCCCGCCCTCCGCCGCGGCCTTCTCACCGACCACGACCACCGTGAGATCGGCGCCCTTCGCCTGCCGTACGGCATCCTTGGCCGACCGCGCGGACACGACGTCCGTACGGTCCGGCGCGGCCGCCCTGATGCCCTCGAGGACGGTGGTACCGGGGAGGTCGACGCCCTCCGGCACCCGCTGCCAGCCGACGGTCCAGCCGCCTGACTGGCTGTCGATGTCGTCCGCGTACGCCCCGGCGACCACGATCTTCCGCGCGGACGCGGGGACCGGCAGCACCCCGCCCTCATTGCGCAGCAGGACCTGCGATGCGGTGGCCGCGCGACGGGCCAGGTCCTTGTCGGCGCCCAGGACGGCGGCATCGGCCTCGTCCGCGTCGGCATACGGCTTCTCGAAGAGGCCGAGTTCGAACTTCAGCCGCAGGATCCGGCCTGCCGCCTGGTCGATGCGCCGCTCCCCGACGAGACCGCGCCGTACCGCGGTGAGCAGGCCCTCGGTGAACTCCCGGGCGTGGTACGGCTCCATGGCCATGTCGACGCCCGCGTTGACGGCGAGGGCGATGGCCTCGGGGTAGTCGGAAGCGATCTTGTACTTGGTCCACAGGGCGCGCACGTCCTCCCAGTCGCTGACCGTCACCCCCCGGAATCCCCACTGGTCGCGCAGGACCTCGGTCAGCAGATAGCGGGAGGACGTCACGGGAATCCCGTTCACCGCTCCTGAGTTGACCATCACGGTCCGGGCCCCGGCCTCGATGGCGGGGCGGTAGGGCGCGAGCAGGGTGTCCTGGAGATGGCGCACCGACACATCGGCGGGCACCCGGTCGTGTCCGTTGGAGGGCTCGGAGTAGCCGCCGAAGTGCTTGACGCTCGCCGCGACCTCCTTGGCCCCGTCCGCGCCCTCGATCCCCCGGGTCGCGGCTGCCGCCAGGGCGCCGGTGAGCAGCGGGTCCTCGCCGTATGTCTCGTAGTAGCGGCCCCAGCGCGCGTCACGCGCCAGATCGGCGACGGGTGAGAAGTTCCAGTCGATGCCGGTGGCGGCGACCGCGCGGGCGGTGGCCGCGGCGGAGTCTCGTACGATTCCCGGGTCCCAGGTCGCGCCGAGCCCGATCTGGTGGGGGAAGACCGTGGCGCCGAGCACGTTGTTGTGTCCGTGCACGGCGTCGACGCCGTAGAGCACGGGAATGTGGAGGCGGGTCTTCTCGACGGCGTACCTCTGCACGGCGTTGACCATGCCGGCCCATGCGCGCGGGGTGTTCCGCGGCGGGCCCATTCCGCCGCCGGAGACTACGGAGCCGGCCGCGTAGTCGTCGAGGACCGTCTTCATACAGCTCGTGGCGAGCGCGCCGCCGCTCCACTCGCAGTCGCCCTGCATCCGGACCACGGCGATCTGGTCCATCTGCCCGGCCTTCTCCTCCAGCGTCATCCGCCTGAGGAGGTCATCGACCCTCTGTGCGACCGGGGCACTCGCGTCGAGGTACGCCGGACCATCGGATTCGGCGGGCGCCGAGGCCAGCGTGGCCACGCATGCCGTGACGGTCACGAGCGCCGCTGCACTGCGGCTGCGGCGACCGGCGGCCCGCAGACGTGCGGGCACCGCCGCGGACCAGTACGAGAGCGGCATGGAGAACTCCGTTCCTGTGGGGAGAACGGAGGGAGTCTTCCGACGTCGTGACAGCCCGTCAAGGCCGCCCGGAAGCCGCGGTCCCACGCCCCCGGAGCGGGTGCGGATACGCGCCGGCGGCCCCCGCGTACCGCCGCGGGGGCCGCCGTGTTCCGCCGTGTCACTCATCTTCGGCGAGGATCAGATACAGCTCCTTCCGGGCCTTGTTGACCACGGCGATGGCCTTCTCGCGCTGGTCGGGCGTACCGGTCGCCCAGACCTGCCGGAAGGCCTCGACCAGTCCGCCCCCGGCCTTCCTGATCTCGTTCATGGCGTCCCAGTCGACGCCGCGCCCGGCCTCCTCCCAGGGTGCGTCCGGCCCGGCGTCCGCCTCGGCACGCCCCGTCCCGGTGAGCTCGAACAGCTTCTTGCCACCGTCGCTGGTGCTGCTGATCAGCCCCTCGTCCTCGAGCAGCTGCAGCGTCGGGTAAACGGAGCCGGGGCTCGGCTTCCACGCGCCGCCGCTGCGCTCGGCGATCTCCTGGATCATCTCGTAGCCATGCATCGGGCGGTCCTTGAGCAGCGCGAGGATCGAGGCGCGCACATCGCCGCGCCGCGCCCTGCCGCGCGGCCCTCCCCGCCCGCGGCCGCCGAACGGCGGGCCCCCGAAAGGCGGCCCGAACGGTCCGAACGCGGCGCGCCGCCAGTCGAAGTCGCCCTGCCCGCGCTGGCCGGGGCCGCAGGGTCCGTGTCCATGGGAACGCATGCTGACACTCCTTTCAATGATCTGTCGCGATGCCTCAACGATATATCGCTACTGTTCCGCCGACAAGGGTGACGGCCGTTCTTCCGGGGCCGCCCGTACGAAATTGGCCATGGTCCGCCGCGGCCTCGGCGCCCTAGGCTCGTGATCATGAGAATTCGTATCGTCGACGCCTTCACCGACCGGCCGTTCAGCGGGAACCCGGCCGCCGTCCTGCTCCTCGAGCGCGGGGAGTTCCCGGACGACGACTGGCTGCAGCGGGTCGCCGCCGAGGTCAATCTCTCCGAGACCGCCTTCGCGCACCCGCTGCCCGAGGGCGGCGACGCCGACTGGGCGCTGCGCTGGTGCACCCCCACCACCGAGGTCGACCTGTGCGGCCACGCCACCCTGGCCACCGCGCACGTCCTCCACACCACCGGAGCGGCCACCGGGACCATCCGCTTCGCCACGCGCGGCGGCGTCCTCTCGGCGACCGCCGCCGACGACGGCTCGATCACTCTGGATTTCCCCACCGCCCCGCTGACCCCTGTCGATGTGCCGCGGGACGCCGTCGCCGCCCTCGGCGCGGACATCGTCTCGGCTCAGGACACCGGCCCGGTCGTCGGCGATCTGCTGGTCGAGATGGCCGACGAGAAGACCGTGCGCTCCCTCGCCCCCGACGCCACTGCCGTCGCCCGGCTGGGCCACCGGGGGGTCATCGCGACCGCCCGCGCCGACGACCCGTCCCTCGGCCACGACTTCGTCTCACGCTTCTTCGCCCCGGCGGTCGGGATCTATGAGGACCCGGTGACCGGCAGCGCGCACACCGCACTCGCCCCGTTCTGGGCACCACGGATCGGCCGCGACGACCTGACCGGTCTGCAGGCCTCGGCCCGCACGGGTCTCGTCCGCACCGCGCTGCGGGGCGACCGCACCCTGCTGACCGGCACCGCCGTCACCGTCATCGACGGCGACCTGCTCGTCACGGGCTGACGCACCCGCACATCGAAACGGCCGTACAGGGGGTGGGCGCGGCCGTACGGGATCGGAGCGGCCACAAGGGGTCGGCGCAGCCGGTAGGAGTCGGCGCGCCCATAGGGGCCGGCGCGGCCGCAGGGGTCTGCGCGGCGGCTCGCTCAGGCCGTGGGCAGCCAGCTCACCTCGCCCGCCAGCAGCGCGTAGCCGACGAACGCCACGGTGTCGATCAGTGCATGCGCGGCCACCAGCGGCCCCACCCGCCCCCACCGTCGGTAGAGGAGGACGAAGACCACTCCCATGACCATGTTGCCGATGAGCCCGCCGATGCCCTGGTACAGGTGATACGTGCCGCGCAGCGCGGAGCTCGCGACCAGCGAGGCCGCGGGGGTCCACCCCAGCTGCCCGAGCCTGCGCAGCAGATAGCCGACCACGATCACCTCCTCCAGCAGCGCGTTCTGGAGAGCGGAGGCGACCAGGACCGGAATCTTCCACCAGACGTCCGGAAGCGACTCCGGCACCACGGTGAGATTGAAACCGGCGGCCCGCACGGCGAGATAGAACAACAGCCCGGTGCCCCCGATCGCCGCCGCGATGCCCGCCCCCGCCCCCAGGTCGAAGGCGGGCCGTCGACGGTCGAGACCGATGACGCGCAGACCGCCCGCGCCTTCCCGGAGCAGCAGATGCGCCACGAGCAGGACCGGCACCAGCGCGGTCGCGATGTCGAAGACCTGCCAGGCGAGGTCCAGCCATGGACGGCCGGGAGCCGCGGAGGCGTTGAGGGTCGCCGCCTGGCTCTTGAGGCCGCCCCCTTTCGTGACCGAACCGACAAAGCTGATCAGCGCGGACACCGCGCTCGCGCCGACGGAGAGGGCGAGAACGAGGAGCATCTCGCTGCGCACGATCCGCGGCGACAGCCGCTCTCCGGGAGGAGAACCGGCCACCTGGCCCGACTCCGACTGCACACCTGCCTCCAGTTCCACCAGTCCGCCCCGTTCCGTGTCCCGCGCCGCGCCCGCGCCTCGGAGCCGAACACCGCGCTCGCGCGCGACACGCCGTGGAACCGGCACCGCCCCGAGGCGGACCACTGCCCGTTCTCCGCCGCGGACTTCCGCACCACCGCGGACAGGCGCGATCACCATTGGACGTCATAGCTTGCCCGACGGCTCCCCCGTACCGGGCACGGGGGTTCCAACGGCACGTCGGAGGCGGGACGGCCGGGGGCCGGTACGGGACGGGTGCGATGGGGCCGGGCTGCGTGCGATCGAGGCACGTCGGGGCCGGCCCCGTCGAGGCCGGGCAGCGTCCAGAACAGGGGGGGACGGAGCGGGACCGGACGGGGCAGCGGCTCAGCCGGGGAAGGCCACGGGCCAGGTGTGCACCGGATCGCCGCCCCGCATCAGTTCGCCGTACCGCCGGGTGGTCGCGGCCAGCGCGGATTCCCGGTCCAGGCCCCGGTCCAAGGCGCGGTGGAAGGTGGCGGCCTGCCAGGAAGCACCGTTCATCCGCCGCCTGCAGCGCTCCTCGATGACACCGAGGTAGAAGTCCCGGTCGGCCGGTTCGACACCCCAGGCGTCGAGCCCGGCCGCGGCCAGCGGCAGCAGCTCCTCCCGTACGAGCCGTACGGCCGACTGCTCGGCCACGGCCCCGGAGCGCCCGGGCCGCGGCCAGCGCAGGGTGGCGTCGATGCCGTAGCGGCAGGCGGTGTCGAAGTTGTCCGAGGCCTCGGCGAAGGACAGCCGGGTCCAGACGGGCCGGGGCTCCTCGGCCAGGGCCCGCACCAGCCCGTAGTAGAAGGCGGTGTTGGCGATGACATCGGTGACCGTGGGGCCGGCGGGCAGGACCCGGTTCTCCACCCGCAGATGCGGCGAGCCGTCGGCGACCTCGTAGACGGGCCGGTTCCACCGGTAGACGGTGCCGTTGTGCAGCACCAGCTCCTGCAGGTCCGGGATCCCGCCCTCGTCGAGGACGCGCAGCGGGTCGTCCTCGCTGCAGATGGGCAGCAGCGATGGGAAGTAGCGGACGTTCTCCTCGAAGAGATCCCGCGCGGAGTCGATCCAGCGCTCGCCGAACCAGGTGCGCGGTCGCACCCCCTGCGCCCTGATCTCCGGTGAGCGTGTGTCGGTGGCCTGCTGGAACAGCGGCGGCCGGGACTCGCGCCAGAGCTCGCGGCCGAAGAGGAAGGGGGAGTTGGCCCCCATGGCGATCTGTACGGCGGCCATCGCCTGCGCGGCGTTCCACACGGCCGCGAACCGCCCGGGCGTCACCTGGAGATGGAGCTGCACGGACGTACAGGCGGCTTCGGGCGCGATCGAGCGGCTGCTGTACGTCAGATGCTCGACCCCCTCGATGTCGAGGTCGATCTCCTCACCGCGGGCGGCCAGGATCTCGTCGTTGAGCAGCCGGTAGCGGTCCACCTCGGAGAGGTTCGAGAACACGAGGTCGTCGGCGCCGAGGGTGGGCAGGATGCCGATCATCACGATCTCCGCCGACACTTCCCGGGCCTTGCGGTCGGCATACCCGAGGCCCGTCCGCAGCTCCTCCGCCAGCTGGTCCAGAACCCGGCCGGACAGCCGGTGCGGCACGATGTTCACTTCAAGGTTGAACTGCCCCAGTTCGGTCTGGAAATCTCCGCTGGAGATGCGCTCCAGGACTTCTGCATTCATCATCCGCGGCATCCCGTCGTCACCCGCGAGATTCAGCTCGATCTCCAGGCCCATCAAATTCTTCGGCCGGTCGAACCGTCGCTCCTTCAGCAGCCGCTCCAGCGCCTCGAGGCACTGCTGCAACTTACGGCGGTAGTGCTGCCGATCGGACAGGTCGAACCCGCCTGCCTCGACCTTCTCCCCCATCGAAGCGTCCCTCCTCGAGTGGGTCGCCCGCGGCGCAGGAGCCGCCGGTGTCACGGTCGATGATGCCCAGGCAATGTGATCGATAACGCCCGGCGGACACCGCATGCCCAGTAAGCTGCTCCCTACACTCCGTGCGGCACATTCCATCGGCATAGCGTGGCGTCCCGGGCCCGGCGCATTGCTGTCGTGAAAAACGCCGACGGGAATCGGCCTACCGTTCTCGGGGCATAACACAAGGCAGCGGACCGGGCCAGGCGGACAGAATGGGTGTAACCCACTCGCAGTAAAGACCGATTACGACCTTGCCCGCAATACCCGCGTCAGCTAGACGAAACACCACGTGAACACATGTCGTATAAACTTTGCGAACGAGGCAGAGAGTGTGCGCCGCCGGTATTCGAGTTCTCCGGCCCCCTCTGACCTCGCTTGCTGACACCGCCGTCCGCATCTGCCCCGCTCCACGTGTCTCCGAAGTGAGAGGCGACCCACCATGCCGCTGCATGTCCCCCCGGCACCCAAGCCCGCCCTGCGCAGCGCCCTCGCGGCCCTCGGTTCCCCCACCGCCGTCCGCGATCCGCGTACTCCCGCCCTGCGGACCCTGCCCGGCCCGCTCAGTCCCGACCTCCCGCTGCCCGTCCATGTCCTGGACCGCGTCACCACCCGGGGCGGCACCCCGCGCACCCGGCTCACGGGCTGGCGCTTCCTGATCCGCAGCGGCGACCGGGCGGTGGCGGCGGCCGAGACCATGCTCACCCCGGACGGCTGGGCGTTCTCACACTTCTTCGAGGGGCCCTACGTCGCCTCCACGGAACTGGCGCTACGGCAGGCGGAGGCCTTGACGGCGCCGTACCAGCCCCGGCTGCTGTCCGTACCCGAGCTCTACATGCTCACGCTGTGGCTGCACGGGGACGCGGCCGCTGACCCCACCAAGGGCCGGCCCGCGCCGAGCGATCTTCTGGTGCCGCTCGCCCCGGCGCCGCCCGGCATCGCGGCGCACCGGACGCACCGGGTCGCCGACCTGCTGCCCGTGCTGACCCTCCGGCTCGCACCGCCCCCGTTGATGGGCATGGCGTCCCCGGCCTGACTTCTCACCGACGCACGGCATGGTGCGCCCCGCGGCCCGGCGGCCGCGGGGCGCAGTGCTGCCGCCGGTCCCCACCCGTGCGGACCAGTGCCCGTCAGCCGCGGTGCGCCCGGTAGCGAGGTGACCTGACGCGGCCGGCCGCAAGGCGCCGGACCGGCCTCTGGGGTCCCACACCGAAGGCAGGGAGGGCGTGTGCTCGGCCGATCGGCAACGCGGCTGGGGGAAGGCCGTGCCAGGGCAGCCAGCGGGGTGCACCTTGGCCGACGCGGTACAACTAGCTCGGACCGGCTATCCGCAACCACCCGAAGTGACTGCCCCCTTGTGCTGAACCGTCCGCGCGGGTGATGCGTCATCAAGCAGTAAGGACAGCTCCTGGGAAATCCCTGCGGAATCCCGTCCGTGGGGCAACACTGGGACGACCGACCGATACGGGGGACGGCACCATGAACCCATCGAGCCCCAGGGCATCGACCACACCGCAGCGAAAGAACCCGACCATGTGCCAGCACCAGCCTCCCTGCCCGACCGCCGACTCCGCCGACCGGGAGGCCGCCCATCCCGTGGCGCACCACCCGGAGCAGGGCTGGAGCCTGCTGTGCAACGGCGTCCTGCTCTTCGAGGACACCGGGGAGCTGCTGCCGGATGGCAAGATCATCAACCCGCACCGACCGCTCGGCAGCGAGCGGGTGGTGACCGCCGCCTGACCCGCGGCACGCCACGCACCACCGGGGAACGGCACGACCACCGGGAACACGACGGGGCCGGCCCGGCGCAGTCCGCCGAACCGGCCCCGACGTAGTCCGCGCAAGGACGGCCGCGTCAGTCGTCGTACTCCTCCACCGGCGGGCATGAGCAGACCAGATTACGGTCGCCGAAGGCCCCGTCGATCCGCCGCACCGGCGGCCAGTACTTGTCCGCCGCCGGGACTCCGGCCGGGAAGACCGCCGTCTCACGGCTGTACGGACGCTCCCACCCGTCACTCAGCGCGGCCGCGGTGTGCGGGGCGTTGCGCAGCGGGTTGTCATCCGCGGGCCACTCCCCCGAGCCGACCCGATCGATCTCGGCCCGTATCGCGATCATCGCCTCGCAGAAGCGGTCCAGCTCGGTGAGGTCCTCGCTCTCCGTCGGCTCGATCATCAGCGTCCCGGCCACCGGGAACGACATCGTCGGAGCGTGGAACCCGTAGTCGATCAGCCGCTTGGCGACATCGTCGACGCTCACCCCCGTCGCCTTGGTGAGCGGACGCAGGTCGACGATGCACTCATGGGCGACCAGCCCGTTCGGGCCGGTGTAGAGCACCGGGTAGTGCGGCTCGAGGCGCTTGGCGATGTAGTTGGCGCCGAGAACGGCCATCTGGGTGGCCCTCCGCAGCCCCTCGGCGCCCATCAGCCGGACGTACGCCCAGGAGATCGGCAGGATGCCCGCGGATCCCCACGGAGCGGCGGAAATCGGGCCCACACCCGTCTCCGGACCGGCGGCCGGCTGGAGCGGGTGGTTCGGCAGGTACGGCGCGAGATGCGCCCGCACGGCGACGGGGCCGACGCCGGGGCCGCCACCGCCGTGCGGGATGCAGAAGGTCTTGTGCAGGTTCAGATGCGAGACGTCCGAGCCGAACCGGCCCGGCTTGGCCAGTCCCACCAGCGCGTTGAGGTTGGCGCCGTCCACGTACACCTGGCCGCCCGCGTCGTGCACGGCCGCGCAGACGTCGGTGATGTGCTCCTCGAACACGCCGTGCGTGGAGGGGTAGGTGACCATCAGTACGGCCAGCTCGTGGCCATGCTTCTCGATCTTGGCGTGCAGGTCCTCGACGTCGACGTCCCCGTCCTCGCGGGTCTTGACCACCACCACCTTCATCCCTGCCATCACGGCGCTGGCGGCGTTGGTGCCGTGCGCGGAGGAGGGGATGAGGCAGACGGTGCGCTGCGTGTCACCGTTGGCCCGGTGGTACGCCCGTACGGCCAGCAGTCCGGCCAGCTCGCCCTGTGAGCCCGCGTTCGGCTGGAGGGAAACGGTGTCGTAGCCGGTGACCTCGGCGAGGTGCTCCTCGAGCTCGTGGATGAGGGTGAGGTAGCCCTCGGCCTGCTCGACGGGCGCGAACGGGTGGAGCGCCGCGAACTGCGGCCAGGTGACCGGTTCCATCTCCGCGGTCGCGTTGAGCTTCATCGTGCAGGAGCCGAGCGGGATCATGCCGCGGTCCAGCGCGTAGTCACGGTCGGAGAGGCGGCGCAGATAGCGCAGCATCGCCGTCTCGGAGCGGTGCTGGTGGAAGACCGGGTGGGTGAGGTAGTCGTCGTGGCGCAGCAGGGCGCCCGGCAGCGTCTCCTGCACGACGGCGTCCAGCTCCTCCACGTCCGCCGCGACACCGAAGGCGCCCCACACGGCGGCCAGCTGGTCACGGCCGGTGGTCTCGTCACAGGCGATGCCGACCAGATCGGCGTCGACCTGGCGCAGGTTGACCCCGGCCTCGCGGGCGGCGGCCACGATCTCGGCGGCACGCCCGGGGACACGCGCGGTCAGCGTGTCGAAGTACGCGCTGTGCACGATCTCGACGCCTCCGGCCCGCAGGCCTTCGGCGAGGAGCACGGTGTAGCGGTGGGTGCGCCGGGCGATGTCCGCGAGCCCGTCCGGGCCGTGGTGGACGGCGTACATGCCCGCCATCACGGCGAGCAGGACCTGCGCGGTGCAGATGTTGCTCGTGGCCTTCTCACGACGGATGTGCTGCTCACGGGTCTGGAGAGCCAGCCGGTACGCCTTGTTGCCGTCGGCGTCCACGGAGACGCCGACGAGCCGGCCCGGCAGGTTGCGGGCGAACTTCTCGCGTACGGCCATGAAGCCGGCGTGCGGGCCGCCGAAGCCCATGGGCACGCCGAAGCGCTGGCTGCTGCCGACGGCGATGTCCGCGCCGAGGTCGCCGGGCGAGGTGAGCAGGGTGAGGGCGAGGAGGTCAGCGGCGACGGTGACGATCGCCCCCAGTTCGTGTGCCCGCTCGATCACCGGTCGGAGGTCCCTGACCCGGCCGGAGGCGCCCGGGTACTGCAGCAGCACACCGAATACCCCGCGCTCGGCGACGTCCGCCGGAACGCCGTCGGAGAGATCGGCGACGACGACCTCCACACCGGCCGGTTCGGCGCGGGTCTCGATGACCGCGATGGTCTGGGGCAGACAGTCGGCGTCGATCAGGAAGACCCCCTCCTTGACCTTGCCGACGCGGCGGGAGAGCGCCATCGCCTCGGCGGCGGCCGTGCCCTCGTCGAGGAGCGAGGCGCCCGAGGTGGGCAGGCCGGTGAGGTCGGCGACGACCGTCTGGAAGTTCAGCAGCGCCTCGAGGCGGCCCTGGGAGATCTCCGGCTGGTACGGCGTGTAAGCCGTGTACCAGGCGGGGTTCTCCATGACATTGCGAAGGATCACCGGCGGGGTGAAGGTGCCGTAGTAGCCGAGTCCGATCATCGGCGTCAGCACCTGATTGCGGTCCGCCAGGCCGCGCAGCTCGGCGAGGACCTCCGCCTCGGTGCGCGCCCGCGGCAGATCGAGGGCCTCGGCGCTCTTGATCACATCGGGCACGGCGGCGGCCGTGAGCTCGTCGAGTGAGCCGTAGCCCACATGGGCGAGCATCTTCGCCTGCGCCTCGCCGTTGGGACCGATATGGCGCTGCTCGAACGGAATGCCACGCTCCAGCTCGGAGAGTGGGATGCGGTTGGCGGTCATCTGCGGAGGCCTCCTGGTCGACGCGACCTGCGAGGGGCACCACGGCGGGTACCCGGATGGCCTCCCCCTCTGTCATCTCGACCTGAGAGCTTCACCGGCCCGCACGGGGCGGCCCGGCTTTCACCGTCGGTGAGGAGGGGTTCCGGCGCATACACGGCCGATGCCCGCCCTGCTTTCCAGAGTGACCTCGTCCGTGCGGTACGGGTGCCTGAGAGATTCCGGGGAGGATTTGCTCCTTCGGCGCCTCCGATTGCTGGTGGAGGACTCTCCCGCACGGGGTCTGCAGCCGTTTGCCAGCGTACCAGTGGACCTCCGCCCAGGTCGTTCGAGTGGCCGGGGGGCACGATGTGGCCTTTCGTTGTCTCCAGGGGATCCGCGAGCAGTTGGAGGAATCGTGCAGACCGATATCGATCCGCGGAGCCTGATCGGCCGCAAGGCTTTCGACCTCGACGGTGCGAAGATCGGCACCGTGGACGAGGTGTATCTGGACGACGCGACGGGCCGTCCGGAGTGGGCGGCGGTGCGCACCGGCCTGTTCGGCCGCGACGCCTTCGTGCCCCTGGAGCCCAGCGAGGTCATCGACGACACCCTGCGCGTTCCGTACCGCCGGGCACTGATCAAGGATGCCCCTGATTTCGGGGTGGGCCGGCACCTCTCCCCGGAGCAGGAGTTGCAGCTCTACCACCACTACGGTCTGGACGCGACGGCCCCGGGCGACGAGCCGGGCTCCGATGACCAGGACTTCGGGCGTATCGCGGGCAACGACGACTGATCGTCCCGCGCCGGGTCCGGCACCAGGGGCAAGGGCTCGGACGGCTCCAGGGCGGGGTCGTCCACGGGGAAGGTGCGCACCCGTCCGGGCGCCGACCACGGCTGCTCGAACCGTACGGTGACCCGCCCGACCCCGCTGCCCTGCACCCAGCCGCTGCCGAGCTCCGCGTGGCGTACGTCATGGCCCGGCACCCATCGGCGAGCCTGCTCCGGCGCGGCTTCCTCCGCGCCCGGCGGAGGGGGCGGCGCGGGATGATGAGCGCCCTCGTCCGGCTCAGGGCCCCCCAGAACGCTCTCCGCAGCCGCTGCCGCCTCCGCGGACGAAGCCTGCCCGGTCGCCGGCCGCCCGGTCGCCGCCTGCGCCGTTGCCGCCTGCGCGAAGAGGTCCTCCTGGGTGAAGTCCGCCAGCCCCGTCACCCCGACACCCAGCAGCCGCACACCGCCCGTGGTGTCCACGGACTCGAGGAGGCGCCCCGCCGCCTCCCGGATGACCGCCGGTTCGTCGGTGGGCCCCCGGAGGGTCTCGGAGCGGGTCAGGGTGGAGAAGTCGTACCGACGGACCTTGAGGACCACCGTGCGTCCGGAGCGCCCGGCGGAGCGCAGACGCTGCACACAGCGGTCCGCCAGCCGCCCGACCTGCGCCCGCACCTGTGCCCGGTCGTGCAGATCGACATCGAAGGTGTCCTCCACCGAGACCGACTTGGCGTCCCGCTCCGCGACCACGGGTCGGTCGTCGCGGCCGCTCGCCATCGAGTGCAGCGAGCTGCCGTGCGCCTTGCCCAGCAGCCGTACGAGTTCGTCCTCGCCCGCCTCCACGATCTCGCCGACGGTGTGGATGCCGGCCCGGCGCAGATGCTCGGCGGTGGCGGGCCCGACACCGGGAAGTGTGCGGACCGTCATCGGAGCCAGCATCTCGCGCTCGCTGCCCGGCGTGATCAGCACAAGACCGTCCGGCTTGGCCTCCTCCGAGGCGATCTTGGCCACCATCTTGGACCCGGCCAGACCCACCGAACCGCTGAGCCCGGTCACCGCCCGGATCTCGGCCCGCAGCCGCTCCGCGACCGCACGGGCCTCGGCGGCCGAGGCCGCCTGCCCGCCCGCCTCCAGGTCCACGAACGCCTCGTCCAGGCTCAGCGGCTCGACGAGCGGCGAGAGCCCGTGCAGCAGCTCCATGACCGCGTCGCTGACCCGGCGGTACAGCCCGAATCGGGGGGCGAGATAGGCGGCGTTGGGGCACAGCCTGCGGGCCTGTCCCATGGCCATGGCCGAGTGCACCCCGAAGACCCGCGCCTCGTACGACGCCGTGGCCACGACCCCGCGCGGACCGAGTCCTCCGACGACCACCGGCTTGCCGCGCAGGCTCGGCTTGGAGGCCTGCTCCACGGCAGCGTAGAAGGCATCCATGTCGAGATGGAGGATGGTCGGTGCGCCTCTCACACCACCGATGCTGCCCTATGGCACTGACATTCGCCCCGGGGCGGCGTGGCGGGTTCAGACGGCGCGATTGCGGCGGCGGGCGAGTTCGTCCGCGGGGTTGTGCCCGATCAGCGTCTCACCGGTCTCGACCCGCTCCCCGTGCAGCTGGGACAGGGCGTTCTCCACATCCCGCCACACCACGCCGACGGCGATGCCGAAGATGCCCTGACCGCCCTGGAGGAGGCTCACGACGTCGTCCGGGGAGGAGCACTCGTAGACCGTCGCGCCATCGCTCATCAGCGTCATCTGGGCGAGGTCGGCGCGCTCGCGGGCACGCAGGTGCTGGACCGCGGCACGGATGTTCTGCAGGGAGACGCCGGTGTCCAGGAAGCGCTTCACGATCTTCAGAACGACGACGTCCCGGAAGCTGTAGAGCCGCTGCGTACCGGAGCCGTACGCGGGCCGCACGCTCGGCTCCACCAGCCCGGTGCGTGCCCAGTAGTCCAGTTGGCGGTAGGTGATGCCGGCCGCCGCGCAGGCGGTGGGCCCGCGGTAGCCGATCCCCTCGGACGGTTCGCGGGGTGCCTCGGCCGGTGCCGCGGCGGTGTGCCCGGGGGCGGGGGCTGCCGCACCCCCGTGGAGCGGAAATGGACCGCCCGCCGCTGTACCGCTGCCGGTGCTTCTCACGCCGACCCTCCGTCCTTGACCTGCCTTCTCGACGGTAGGCAGTCACCCGGGGTGCGTCAACGATCGCCACACTCGGCACGCCGAGTGATAATCACCCTGAGGGTGGTTTATCGTGCCCCCTCCGGGGAAAGGCTAGCCGGTTGGCCGGAAGCGCCCGCCGCGCAGCCGGCTCATTGGCTGCTGGAGCCGAAGTCCTCGGGCGAGATCTGGTCGAGGAACTCGCGGAACTTCTCCACCTCGTCCTCCTGCTCATCCGGAATCGCGATCCCCGCGTCGTCCAGCACACCGTCGCTGCCGTAGATCGGCGTACCGGTGCGGAGTGCCAGCGCTATGGCGTCGGACGGCCTGGCGCTGACCTCCACGCCACTGGCGAAGACCAGCTCGGCGTAGAACACGCCTTCCCGCAGGTCCGTGATCCGGACCTCGGTGAGCTGCTGGCCGACCGCTTCGAGCACGTCCTTGAACAGGTCGTGCGTCAGGGGACGGGCGGGGGCCATGCCCTGCTGGGCGAAGGCGATCGCGGTCGCCTCCCCAGGCCCGATCCAGATGGGGAGGTAGCGGTCGCCTCCCACTTCACGCAGGAGCACGATCGGTTGGTTGGAGGGCATTTCCACCCGGACACCCACGACATCGAGCTCGTTCACACAGTAACCCTAGGACGTGCCCGGCCGGTTTGGGTAGTCGGGCACCCCTTCATCAGTACAGACGGGTCCGCAGCGCCGACTGGACCAGGGCCGCGTGGAGCCGCACGGACAGGGTCGCGAGCTCCCGTGCGGTCTTTTCCGCGTGATTCCTCGTCTGCGGGTTGCGGTGCCGCCTGAGCGGGGCCACCACCTGCTCGACCAGGCCTGCCTCGCGGTCGGCCGCCGCCTTCATCACCCGCAGATGCCGCGGCTCCAAACCGAAACGGCCGAGTTCGGCGACCAGCTTCGCGACCGGGACCGCCTCGATGTCATAGCCGCCGTCCTCCTGCGGCCCGATCAGACCGTACGACTCCCACTCCGCGAGCTCGCCCTCCTCCACCTCCGCGGCGGCAAGGAGCTCCGCGCGGCCGATACGGGCGGCCGTGGGCGCCTCGACGTCCGTCTCCGGCGCACCGTCGAGCAGCGGCTCACGGGAGCCTCCGGGGGCCGGGAGCTGCACCCGCTCACCGCGGGCCAGCGCGTCGAGGTGCTCCCGGATGACCTTCAGCGGCAGGTAGTGGTCCCGCTGCAGGCGCAGAACGGACGCGAGCCGCTCGACGTCATCCGGCGTGAACTTGCGGTATCCGGAGGGCGTGCGACGTGGCTCGACCAGGCCCTCCGCCTCCAAGAAGCGGATCTTGGAGATGGTGATCTCGGGGAACTCGTCGCGCAGCCGGGCCAGCACCGCGCCGATGCTCATCAGCCTGCCTGCCGCGGTGGCGGTGCCGGAACCGGCACCGCCCGACGGTGTCTGGTGCATGACCCCTTCCCTGACGGGTCAGATGCCCCGCTGGCTCGCGTAGAAGACCAGTCGGTACTTGCCGATCTGCACCTCGTCGCCGTTGGCGAGCGCGAGCGAGTCGATCCGCTCCCGATTGACATAGGTGCCGTTCAGACTGCCGACGTCGGCGACGGTGAAGCCGCCGTCCTGCCCGCGGCGGAACTCCACATGCCGACGGGACACGGTCACGTCATCGAGGAAGATGTCGCTCTGCGGGTGGCGGCCGGCCGTGGTCAGATCGCCGTCCAGCAGGAAGCGGCTGCCCGCGTTCGGCCCGCGACGGACCACCAGCAACGCGGAGCCCAGCGGCAGCGCGTCGACAGCGGCCTGCGCCTCGGGGGACAGCGGCGGCGCGGCCTGGCCCGTGGCCTCCGCCTCGTACGCCTCGAGACCGGAGATCGAAATGGTCGATGTCGTCTCGGAGGAACGCTCGGGCTGCGCTCCGGGGCGCAGCGGCGCTCCACAGTTGGAACAGAACCGACTGGACTCGGCGTTCCGGTGTCCGCACCTCGTACAAACAGGCAAAGCCGCGAACCCTCCACCCGTACTTGAGGCTGATGGTTCCTGGAAACCTATGCGCCCGGGCACCGCAGGGTCAACAGAAGACGCGCCCTGACCACCCGGAATGTCGCCCCCGGCCCCCTCGACCTCGTCGCGGAACAGCGGGCGCTCCTCACCCTCGGCGCTCTCGTCCGCGGTGCGCCCCGCGCGATGACGAGCCGTAGCACTGCCACCGTCTTCGCGTGCGCTCTTACCGAACAACTTTGCAAACAACTTCACGGGCGATTCCCCTTGACCGAAACAGACCCGCCCGTGGGGCAGGATGAACCCTCGCTGCACACTCCGGCCGACCCGGACATCAACACAACGTCCGTGACCCCCGGACAGTTTCCACCACACACCATGTCTGTGGCGCGCCGACCCCCCGCAACCTCCTGCCCCCGCCGTACGCCGCCCATGCACAGCCCGGTCACTGCGATGACGACCGAGCGTAGTCAGGCTGCTTCACCGGTCGCAAGGCGTTCACAACGATCTTCTGCGCCCGGGCGACGGCCACCGTGGCCTGCTCCTTCTCCAGAGTCTGCACCACCCCACCAGGGATGTTCAGCGCCGGTTCCAGATCCTGCGGCTTGCCGATGACCTTGAAACGATACGGCTGCGCGATCCTCTTCCCGTCGACCCGCACGCCTGCCGCCACGTCCGAGAAGTAGGTGTCGGCCACGACCCGTACACCGTTGATCTGGATGGCTTCCGCCCCGGCGGCCCGCAGCTCCTGGATCGCGTCGAGCAACATGTCCGCCTGGACGGCGCGCTTGGCGTCGCTCACGGTCACGTTGATACCCGGCCCCTGAGCGGGGACCGTCCCCGCGAGGATGCCGAGCTGCTGCTCCTTCTGAACGGTCTGCTTACGGGCCTCCTCCGCCTGGTCGGAGCTGTTCTCCAGCTCGGTGCGCTGATTCTCCAGGCGGCGCTTCTCGTCCTCCAGGCGCTGCGTGCGGTCGTCGAGTTCGTCGAGGATCCGTACGAGGTCCTCCTGGCGGGCACCGCGCAGGGCGCTGTTGTCGCTGGTGGAGCGGACCTGGATGGCCAGGCCGAGGCCGAGGACGAACAGCAGGAGGGCGACGATCAGTTGGGCGCGGGTGACCCGTGGCGGCCAGAGACCCGCGGCAAGCCGGCCGCGGCCCGTGAGCGGAGCGTCGGCAGGGCCCTCGGGTTCCTCCTCGGGCTCCGGTCCCTCCTGCCTGGTCCCGTCCTCGGGCTCGGGGGACTTGGGGGCGTCCGGCTTCGGCGGTTCCGGCTGCTCCTTCGGCCCCGGCCCTTCCGCGTCCGGCCGTTGGGCGGGCTTCTGCGGCTCGGGAGGCCTCGGCGCGCCACCGGGCGCCGCGCGGCTACCGGGTGTCTTGGGTGCCTCGCGGATCTCCGGCGTCTCCGGTGTCTCCGGTGTCTTCCCTGTCTCCCGGCCTTCGGGAGACACGGGAGTCTCCGGCGTCTCCGGCGTTTCCGGGGTCTTGGGCGTCTCGTCGTTGCTCATCGGCCTCACGCCCGGAACACGTGCCGACGGATGGCGGCAGCGTTGGAGAAGATACGGATGCCGAGCACGACGACGACGCCGGTGGACAACTGAGCGCCGACGCCGAGCTTGTCACCGAGGAAGACGATCAGCGCGGCGACAACCACGTTGGAGAGGAAGGACACGACGAAGACCTTGTCGTCGAAGATGCCGTCCAGCATGGCCCGAAGACCTCCGAAGACGGCGTCCAGCGCCGCGACGACGGCGATCGGCAGATAGGGCTCCACCACCGCCGGCACCTCGGGCCGGACCAGCAGTCCCACCACGACTCCCACGACGAGGCCCAGTACGGCGATCACGATGTGCCCTTCCCTGTGTCGTTGGCGCTGCTGCCCGCGCCCCCGGCTTCCGGCTTTGCGTAACGTACGATCAAGCTGGGTGCGGCGGGCAACCGGACCTCGTTCTGCGCCGAAATGCTCGCGCGGACGCCGTAGTTCTCCTGCAGGACATGCAGGTACTGCCCGTCTGCACTGTCCTGGAACGTGGTCGCCAGCCGCTGCCCGTCCCCCACCGCGAGCAGCGTGTACGGCGGGACCAGCGGTTTGTTGTCGACCAGTATGGCGTCACCCGCGGCCCTGATCGCCGACAGGGATGTCAACCGCTGGCCGTTGACGGCGATCGCCTCCGCCCCGGACTCCCACAGACCGTTGACGACCCGCTGCAGGTCCCGGTCCCGCACCCGCCCGGTGTCGGAGAACCCGCTGCTCTCCCGGGGCCCGTCACCGCTCCCGCCGGTCCCCTTGGCGTCATTGACCACCAGCTTCACACCGGGCCCATGAACCTCGGTGGCACCGGCGAGCAGACTCACGAGCTGCCCCCGCTGACCGCCGTGCCGCTCCAGGGCCTGGCGCTGGCGGGCGCCGACATCCTCCCGCAGCGTGTCCACATTGTCCTGGAGCTTGTCGACCGCCGACGTCTCCGCGTCGATGCGGTCGATGAGTTCCTGTCGCTCCTTGGCGAGGGCCGGAGCCGATATCTGCGCCTGCACGGCTCCTACGGTCACCACGGCGGCGGCGAGCACGAGACCCGCGGCGAGCCCGAGCTTGGCCCGCAGTGTCTTCGGCAGCCCCTTGCCGTTCCCGGCACTGCGCCGGGCCGCCGCTTCGACGTACCCGTCGTCCAGACTGTGGTCCATCACATTGGTCAGCAGCGACATGGAGGCGTCGGGACGCGAGGGTGGCGAAGCGTTGCTCCGAACGGGGTGCTGCTGCGACATGCCGCACATCGTCGCACGTCGCAGCCGCTACCGCCGAATGGCCCCACCCGGCGCGCCGCTGTGGGGCACCGCTCCCGCGGTGCCCCACCGTCTCCGGAGGCCCGGGAGCCTCAGCGACCGGCGCCGTCGACCACCGCGGCCCACTCGTCGAGGAGCGCCTGGGCCGAGGCGTCGTCCGGGCCTTCGGCCCACAGATGAGTGACGGCCTCGGACGGGTCGGGCAGCACCATCACCCAGCGGCCGTCCGCCTCGACGACCCGCACGCCGTCGGTGGTGTCGACGGACCGGTCGCCGGCCGCCTCCACCACGCTGCGCATGACCAGGCCCTTGACCGCCCAGGGAGTGGCCAGGTCCCGGCGCTGGACGTGAGCCCGTGGAATACGGGCATCGATCTGACTGAGCGTCAGCTGCGTACGCGCCACCAGGCCGATCAGCCGGACGAAGGCCGCCGTACCGTCGAAGACGCTGCTGAACTCGGGGACGATGAAGCCGCCGCGCCCGTCGCCACCGAAGATCGTCTCATCGGCCCGACCGACGCGGGTGAGGTCGTCGGGTGATGTCGTCGTCCACTCGACCTGTGTGCCGTGGTACGCCGCGACCTGCTCGGCGATCCTCGTCGTGGTCACCGGCAGGGCGACGCGGCCGCTGCGCCGCTCCGCGGCGACCAGGTCGAGCATGACCAGCAGCGCGCGGTCGTCCTCCACGATCCGGCCGCGCTCGTCCACGAGGGAGAGACGCTCGCCCACGGGGTCGAAGCGGACACCGAAGGCGGCACGGGCGGACGCGACGATCTCTCCCAGCCGCACAAGCCCGGAGCGCCGGGCGTCGGCCGTCTCCGTGGGCCGGGATTCGTCGAGGCCGGGATTGATGGTGAGGGAGTCGACGCCGAGCTTTCCGAGGAGGCTGGGCAGAACCAGGCCCGCGCTTCCGTTGGAGGCGTCGACGACGACCTTCAGCCCGGCATCCGCGACGCCGGTCGTGTCCACGGCCCGCAGCAGCGACCCGGTGTAGGAGTCGAAGACGCTGGCGGGGAAGCGCAGGTCGCCGATCTCCCCGGGGAACGCACGGCGGTACTCCTGGCGGGCGAACACCCTGTCGAGCTTGCGCTGGCCGGCCTGTGAGAGGTCAGCGCCGCGCTCGTCGAAGAACATGATGTCGACGGAGTCCGGGACTCCCGGTGAGGTGCGGACCATGATGCCGCCCGCGCTGCCGCGAGCGGTCTGCTGGCGGGCCACGGGCAGCGGCACGTTCTCCAGGTCCCGCACGTCGATCGCGCTCGCCTGGAGGGCGGAGATGACGGCTCGCTTGAGCGCACGGGCGCCTCGCGAATGGTCACGCGCGGTGGTGACCGTCGACCCCTTCTTCAGCGTGGTCGCATAGGCCCCGGCCAGACGCACGGCGAGCTCGGGGGTGATCTCCACGTTGAGGATTCCGGAGACTCCTCGCGTCCCGAACAGATGGGCCTGCCCGCGCGACTCCCAGATCACGGAGGTGTTGACGAACGCGCCCGCTTCGATGGTCTTGAAGGGATAGACACGCACATTGCCCTGCACGATCGATTCTTCGCCGACCAGACACTCGTCACCGATGACCGCACCGTCCTCGATGCGGGCGGCCCGCATGATGTCGGTGTTCTTCCCGATGACGCATCCGCGCAGATTGCTCTGCTGGCCGATATAGACGTTGTCGTGGACCACGGCTTTGTGGAGGAACGCGCCGCTCTTCACGACCACGTTGGACCCCACGACGGTGTCCTCGCGGACTTCGGCGTCGGCCTCGACCTTCGCGTAGTCGCCGATGTACAGCGGGCCGCGCAGTACGGCGTCGGGGTGGACCTCGGCCCCTTCGGCGACCCATACGCCGGGCGAGATCTCGAACCCGTCGATGTCCACGTCGACCTTGCCTTCGAGCACGTCCGCCTGGGCCTTGACGTAGCTCTCGTGCGTACCGACGTCCTCCCAGTACCCCTCGGCGATATAGCCGTAGATCGGCTTGCCTTCCTTCATCAGCTGGGGGAAGACATCACCGGACCAGTCAACGGAGACACCGGGCTCGAAGTAATCGAAGACCTCCGGCTCCATCACATAGATCCCCGTGTTGACCGTGTCGGAGAAGACCTGGCCCCAGGTGGGTTTCTCCAGGAACCGCTCGACCTTCCCGTTCTCGTCCACGATGGTGATGCCGAATTCCAGCGGGTTGGGCACACGCGTCAGGCATACCGTGACGAGTGCACCCTTTTCCTTGTGGAAATTAATCAGCTCGGTGAGGTCGAAATCGGTGAGAGCATCGCCGGAAATGACGAGGAAGGAATCATCCTTCAGCGCTTCCTCTGCGTTCTTGACACTCCCGGCAGTGCCGAGTGGCTTCTCCTCGTTGGCGTAGGTGAGCTCCATACCGAGTTCCTCACCGTCACCGAAGTAGTTCTTGACGAGGGAGGCGAGAAATTGGACGGTCACCACGGTCTCGGTGAGCCCGTGCCGCTTGAGCAGCCTGAGCACATGCTCCATGATCGGCCTGTTGACCACAGGCAGGAGCGGCTTGGGCATGCTCGAGGTCATGGGGCGCAGGCGTGTGCCTTCGCCACCGGCCATCACGACGGCCTTCATGTCGGAAGCGTCCTCCTTGAAGAGACGGCTGTCATGCCGACTGCGCCCGTCCAGATGACCCACTTCCCCCGCACGTGGGCACCCGGCCTGCGGGCCATGCCACCGAAATGACGGCGAAGCCGTATCGGCGGGTCAGCCGGCCGCGGCGTCCGCCCTGACGAGACGGCGGACCTGAACCACGTAGAGGATTCCTGCCCACCAATAGAGGGTTGTACCCCATCCGGCGAATGCCCATCCGAAAATAGCAGCGAGCGAGGGCAGCCAGCCGGTCCCATCACTCAGCAGCAGCAAGGGGAAGGCGTACATGAGGTTGAACGTGGCGGCCTTGCCGAGAAAGTTCACCTGCGGCGGCGGGTAGCCATGACGACGGAGGATCCACACCATGACCAGGAGGACCAGCTCTCGGGCGAGGAGCACGCCCGTCAGCCACCAGGGGAGGATTTCGCGCCATGTCAGACCGGCGATGGTGGAGAGGATGTAGAGCCGGTCGGCGGCTGGATCGAGGAGCCTGCCGAGCCTGCTGATCTGATTCCAGCGCCGGGCCAGCATGCCGTCCAGGTAGTCGCTGACACCGCTGAGAGCCAGCACGAGCAGCGCCCAGCCGTCGCTCTTGGGGCCGCCGAACTCGGGCCGGAGGATCAGCCACAGAAAGAGCGGTACGCCGAGCAGCCGCGCCATGCTGAGGATGTTCGGGATGGTGAGGACACGGTCTGTCTGGACGCGTGTCTCCTGGACCTCCACCCGGGGGCCTCCTGGGGGGAACGTGCCAACGATGCCCCCTGACCTTACCCGCAGGTCTCGGCGGGCTGCACAGAGGGGCGGGGCCCTGAACGCAGAAATGCCGCAGTCCCCGGGATCTCACGATCCAGGGGACTGCGGCCAACAATTGTTCGGCGGCGTCCTACTCTCCCACAGGGTCCCCCCTGCAGTACCATCGGCGCTGAAAGGCTTAGCTTCCGGGTTCGGAATGTAACCGGGCGTTTCCCTAACGCAATGACCACCGAAACTCTATGAACATATCGACCCGGACACAGACACAGGTCGTTACTTCAGAACCTACACAGTGGACGCGAGCAACTGAGGACAAGCCCTCGGCCTATTAGTACCAGTCAGCTCCAGCAGTCACCTGCCTTCCACACCTGGCCTATCAACCCAGTCGTCTACTGGGAGCCTTAACCCCTCA
>NZ_JBQQBW010000034.1:0-70926 GCF_052245415.1 Streptomyces sp. 8N706
AACTTGCAGAAGCTGCTTGACACACAGAGGCGCTAATCAACGGCGGATCTGCTGATCAAGGGGAGACGCCAAGTGAGCGAGACGACGATCGAGCACGAGTCCGTCGAGGAGCCGGCAGGTGGTGCGACGCCGACGGCGATACCGGCGTCGCTGCGGGCAACGGGCGCACTCAGGGGCGCGCAGCAGAGGACCTGAGCGACTGCCCCTTTCAGGGCGGCGGAAGCGGACGGTGGCCGATGTGCCGGTGGACGGTCGGCGCGTGGTGGTCCGCGTGCGGGTGCGGCGCTTGGTCTGCCACGCACGGCTGCTGTCACACCTTCCGCGAGCAGGTGCCCGGGGTACTCGAGCGTGATCAACGGTGCATCACACGCATGACCAGCCGGGTCAAGTCTGTGGTGGAGGAGTTGGCGGGGCCAGGAGCATCCGACCACTTCCACCGTCATGATGGGCGACGGCCACTGACAGCCGTCCGGCGGCAGACAGTGCTGTAGGGCGCAGGGGCGGACGTTGGGGAGTCCCCGCAGACGGGAAATGCCACGGTCCTGTAGGTCGCGGTATCCGGCGGGGTACTGCCGATCGACCGCGCCCGCGGGAGCATCGTCATCGAGCACGTGTCGGGTGAACCGGGACTCGATCCCTCGAGGTGAACGTCGCGGTGGTACGAGGCCCTGGAGTCCTAGCTCAGACACCAGCCGCAAAGTAGGTCGCGGGTAGCCGGACGAGCCCCGTTTCCCCATCCTGGGCGTCGTCGTTGGTCTGATCGAGTGATCGAGGCAAAAGGGGCGGGCGTGCGGCAAGAGTGGTCGCCAGAGGAGCTGTTGGCGAACTGGACGCTGGTAGACGGCGACTGGGACCTGGTGGCGAACAAGAGCGGGACGACCCGGCTTGGCTTCAGCCTCTTGCTGAAGTTCTTCGAGCTGGAAGGCCGGTTCCCCGATGTGCTGGAAGAGGTCCCGCCGGCCGCAGTGGAGTACGTCGCCGATCTGGTGAAGGTCCCGGCCACCGACTTCACGAAGTACACGCTGGTCGGCCGGACCGCCGAGTACCACCGCAAGCAGATCCGCGAGGCCCTGGGATTCCGGCCGTCGACGGTCGCGGACGAGAAGGCGCTGGCCGAGTGGCTGGCCGTGGAGGTCTGCCCGGTCGAGCTGGTGGAGGACCGGCAGCGCGAGGCTCTGCTGGTCGAGTGCCGGGCCCGGAAGATCGAGCCGCCGGGCCGTACCCGGGTCGATAAGGTCCTCGTCGCCGCGCGCGGCAAGTGGGAGAAGACGTTCTGCGCCCGCACGATCGGCCGCCTCGGTGAGGCGGGCACGGCTCGGCTGCTGTCCTTGGTGGTTGAGGACAACGAGGCGGGTACCGCGCTGCTGGCCGCGCTCAAGCGCGACCCGGGCGCGGTCGGCCTGGACTCCCTGCTGACGGAGATCACCAAGCTCAACGACGTGCGCAAGCTCGGGCTGCCCGAAGGGCTGTTCACGGACTGCTCGGAGAAGCTGCTGGCCGCGTGGCGGGCGAGGGCGATCAAGATGTACCCCTCGGACTTCCGTGACACAGCGGGGGATGTACGGATCACCCTGCTCGCGGCGCTGTGCTCGTCTCGTCAGGCGGAGATCACCGACGCCCTGGTCGATCTGCTGGTCGCCCTGGTCCACAAGATCAACGCACGTGCCGAGCGGTGGGTGGAGAAGCAGCTCACCGCCGAGCTGAAGAAGGTCCGCGGCAAGGAAGGCATCCTCTTCAAGCTCGCGGACGCGGCGCTTGGGCGGCCCGATGAGATTGTGCGTACGGCGCTGTATCCGGTGGTCGGGGAGAAGACGCTGCGCGACCTGGTCGCGGAGGCGAAGGCGAACGAGAAGGTGTTCAAGGCCAAGGTTCGTACCACGCTGCGGTCGTCGTACAGCTCGTACTACCGGCAGATGCTGCCGCCGCTGCTGAACACTCTGGGCTTCAAGTGCAACAACACCGCGTATCGGCCGGTGATGGACGCGATGGAGCTGCTGAAGAAGTACGCCGACGTCGATGGCAAGACCCGCTTCTACGACGCCGGCGACGACGTGCCGATGGACGGCGTGGTGCGCAAGGACTGGCGCGAGGCGGTCGTCGACGACAAGGGCAAGGTCGAGCGCATCCCGTACGAGCTGTGCGTCCTGGTCGCGCTGCGGGACGCCGTGCGGCGCCGGGAGATCTACGTCGAGGGCGCCGCGCGCTGGCGCAATCCGGAGGACGATCTGCCCGGCGACTTCGAGGCCACCTGCGCCGTGCACTACGCCGCGATCCGGCAGCCGCTGAACCCGCGGGCGTTCATCGCGGACCTGAAGAAGCGCATGACCGCGGGCCTGGATCAGTTGTCCGGCGCGCTCGCGGACGGCAGTGCGGGCGGGGTGAAGGTCACCACCCGCAAGGGCGAGCCGTGGATCACCGTGCCGAAGCTGGAACCGCTGGCCGAGCCCACCGGCCTCCAGGCCCTCAAGGACGAGGTCGTACGACGGTGGGGCGTCCTGGACCTCCTGGACGTGCTGAAGAACTCCGACTTCCTCACCGGCTTCACCGAGGAGTTCTCCTCGGTCGCCGCGTACGAGCGCATCGACCGCGACGTGCTCCAGCGCCGCCTGCTGCTGGCCCTCTTCGCCCTGGGCACGAACATGGGCATCCGGGCGATCGTGGCGACTGGCGAGCACGGCGAGAGCGAGGCCGCGCTGCGGCACGTGCGTCGGCACTTCATCACCGTCGACAACCTCCGTGCCGCCGTGACCAAGCTGGTGAACGGCACCTTCGCCGCCCGTGATGCCGCCTGGTGGGGCCAGGGCACCGCGTGCGCGTCGGACTCGAAGAAGTTCGGGTCCTGGTCGTCGAACTTCATGACCGAGTACCACGCCCGCTACGGCGGCAACGGCGTGATGATCTACTGGCACGTCGAGCGGAAGAACGTCTGCATCTACTCCCAGCTCAAGAGCTGTTCGTCGTCCGAGGTCGCTGCGATGATCGAGGGCCTGCTGCGGCACTGCACGGACGCCGAGATCGAGTCGAACTACGTCGACACGCACGGCGCGAGCGTGGTCGGGTTCGCCTTCACCGAACTGCTCAACTTCCGTCTGCTGCCGCGGCTGAAGAACATCGGCAGCATCCGCCTGTACCGCCCGGACGACACCCCGCCCGGCTGGCCGGCGCTCGGCGCTTCGCTGACGCGGCCGATCCGCTGGGAGCTGATCGAGCAGCAGTACGACCAGATGGTGAAGTACGCGACCGCGCTCCGGCTCGGCACCGCTGAGGCGGAGCAGGTGCTGCGGCGCTTCACCCGCGGCGGCCCCAAGCACCCCACCTACCAGGCTCTCGAAGAACTCGGCCGCGCCGTGCGTACGGTTTTCGCCTGCGACTACCTGGCCAGCCCCGGCCTGCGCCGGGAGATCCACGGTGGGCTCCAGGTCGTGGAGAACTGGAACAGTGCGAACACCGTGCTGCACTACGGCAAGGACGGCGCCCTGACCGGCCCGGACAAGGAGCACGCCGAGACGTCGATGCTCGCCCTGCACCTGCTCCAGTCCGCGCTCGTGCACGTCAACACGCTGCTGATGCAGCAGGTCCTGGCCAAACCGGCGTGGGCGAAGAAGCTGGGCGATGAGGACAGGCGCGGCCTGACCGCGCTGTTCTGGTCGAACGTCAACCCGTACGGCACGTTCCGGCTGGACATGGACAAGCGCCTCGACCTGGGGCTCACGGTGCCCCGCCCCTGCACCCCGGCGGACGCCGCCGACCGATCAACCACGGAGACACGATGACGCGCGCCCCGCACTGTCCGGCCGTTTCATAGGTGGGCGGTCAGGGGTACCTACGGTCGCCCGCTGTCGGGACTCCCGTGAGTTCTTTCTGCATAGGCCATCATCTTCTGACCTGCGGCACTGATGAGCGGGGATTCACTCGATCGCATGGAGAGTTCGACGTTCCGTCGAGATTCCTCACTCGACCTGCAACACCCCAGCCCACCCCTACTCCCACACCTCAACCCACACCCCGCCAGCATTATCGAGGGGCGCATATGGGGCGGGGCGGGTGGGCCGGCAGGTATGTGGAGCGCTCCAGCGGTGTGAGGTTTCGGTGGATGGCGTGACAGATCTTGCGGATGGATTCGTCCGGGGTAGGTAGGTCCAGCTTCCACAGCCACACCGTCTTGTCGTAGTTGGCGGTGGCCAGGGTCCGCCCGTCCGGACTGAACTCCACTGCGGCAACGGTATTGGCATAGCCGGTGAGGGCGGTGCGGGGGTGTCGGGTTCTGGTGTCCCACAACTGCACCGTTCTGTCGTCGCTGCCGGTGGCCAGGGTCCGCCCGTCCGGACTGAACGCCACAGAAGAGACTTCGCTGGTGTGGCCGGTGAGGGTGGTGCGCGTCTTGCGGGCACCGACGTCCCACAACCGCACCGTCTTATCCCAGCTGCCGGTGACCAGAGTGCGCCCATCGCGGCTGAACGCCACCGCTGAGACAACATCGGTGTGGCCGGTGAGGGTGGTGCGCGTCTTGCGGGCACCGACGTCCCACAACCGCACCGTCTTGTCGTCGCTGCCGGTGGCCAGCGTCCGCCCGTCCGGACTGAACGCCACCGCCGTGACCTCTCCGGTGTGGCCGGTGAGGGTGGCTTGTAGCTTGCCGGTAGCCCCATTCCACAGCCGCACCGTCTTGTCGGCGCTGCCGGTGGCCAGCGTCCGCCCGTCCGGGCTAAACGCCATGACGAAGATGTCATTGGTGTGGCCGGTGAGGGTGGCTTGTAGCTTGCCGGTAGCCCCATTCCACAGCCGCACCGTCTTGTCGGCGCTGCCGGTGGCCAGAGTCTGCCCGTCCGGGCTGAACGCCATGGCATAGATCGGGCCAGTGTGGCCGGTGAGGGTGGTGCGCGTCTTGCGGGCACCGACGTCCCACAACCGCACCGTCTTATCCCAGCTGCCGGTGGCCAGAGTGCGCCCATCGCGGCTGAACGCCACCGCTGAGACAACATCGGTGTGGCCAGTGAGGGTGGTGCGCGCCTTACGGGCATCGAAGTCCCACAACCGCACCGTGTTGTCGTGACTGCCGGTGGCCAGAGTCTGCCCGTCCGGGCTGAACGCCATGGCATAGATCGGGCCAGTGTGGCCGGTGAGGGTGGCCCGCGTCTTGCCAGTAGCCACGTTCCGCAACCGCACCGCCGAGTAGTTAGCGATGGCCAGGGTCCGCCCGTCGGGGCTGAATGCCACCGCGTAGATGTCATCGGTGTGGCCGGTGAATTTGACCCGTAGCTTTCCAGTGGCCACGTTCCACAGCCGCACCGTCTTGTCTTGACTGCTGGTGGCCAGGGTCTGCCCGTCCGGGTTGAATGCCACCGCCGTGACCTCTCTGGTGTGGCCGGAGAGGGTGGTGCGCGTCTTGCGGGCGCCGACGTCCCACAGCCGCACCGTCTTGTCGTCGCTGCCGGTGGCCAGGGTCCGCCCGTTCGCACTGAACGCCACCGCGTTGATGTCATTGGTGTGGCCGGTGAGGGTGGCTTGTAGCTTGCCGGTAGCCATGTTCCACAGCCGCACCGTCTTGTCGTCGCTGCCGGTGGCCAGTGTCCGCCCGTTCGGACTGAACGCCACCGCCGTGACCTCTCCGGTGTGGCCGGTAAATCTGGCTTGTAGCTTGCCGGTAGCCATGTTCCACAGCCGCACCGTCTTGTCGCCGCTGCCGGTGGCCAGTGTCCGCCCGTCCGGACTGAACGCCACCGCGGCGACTGATTTGGTGTGACCGGTGAATCTGGTCCGTAGCTTGCCGGTAGCCACGTTCCACAGCCGCACCGTCTGGTCTTTACTACCGGTGGCCAGCGTCCGCCCGTCCGGACTGAACGCCACCGCACGTACAAGCTGGGTGTGGCCGGTGAGACGGTCTTGGATGGGGAGATCGGCGGCGGAGTAAAGGCTGGTGGTGGCCTCTGGGGTGGGAGCGGTCCGATATGCCTGGACAGCCAGAAGAGAGGCCAGGTCGGGTTCGCTGTCCAGTAGGCCGGTGGACTGCGCGGCTAGTTGCCGGGACAGGGCCACGCGCTGCGCGGTCAGCGCACGGTCGCGTTCTCGGCTGCTGGTACGGCTTTGCTGCCAGGCGGTCAAACCTGCGATCAGGGCAAGCACGAGCAGGACGGAGAGGGCCACGGTGAACCGGCGCAGCCGCCTGGTAACGCGGGCGGCTGCTTGCTGTTCCTGGACGCGGGCGGTGACGCTGGCGGTGAGGAAGGCACGTTCCAGGTTGGTGAGGTCATGGTGGTCGTGGGCGTGAGGGAAGTGTTCCTCGGCGGTGGCAAGACGGGTGCCGCGGTATAGGGCGCCGGGGTCGCGGTCGAGTTCCTGCCATGTCTGGGCGGCCTCGGTGAGCCGGCGGTGACAGCGCAGGCGTTCGCGGTCATCCTCGATCCATGCATGCAGGCGGGGCCAGCCGATGATCACAGCCTCGTGGGCCAGATCGACGGTGTCGTGGTAGAGGGTGATCAGACGGGCGCGGGCCAGCCGGTCCAGCACGTGGGCGGTACCGGCCGTATCGCCCGTATCGAGCTCCGCGCGCTGGATGGGGCGGCGGGTGTCGGGGACACCGTCGCCGGGGGTGATCAGGCGGAGCAGGATGCGTCGCGCCAGGCAGGCGTGCTCGTCGGGCAGTTGGGTGTACAGGTCCTCTGCGGTGCGCGCGAGCGCGCCGGTCACTTCGCCGGATGCCTCGTAGGCGTCCATCGTCAGGGTACGGGCGCGGCGGCGACGCCAGGTCTCCAGCAGGGCGTGGGACATCAGCGGCAGACCGCCGGGCTCGTCGGCTGTCTCCTCGACCAGCCGGGCGGTCAGGGAGCGCTCCACGATCAGCCCGTGAGCTGCGGCTGGTTTGACGATGGCTTCGCGCAGCTCGGCAGGGCTCATCGGCACCACTGGCATGCTGGCGTCACGCACCGCTTCGGCCAGCTGGCGGTGCTGCAGACAGCGGCTGTAGAAGTCCGCCCGTACCCCCAGGACCACCCGCAGCCTGCGGGCGGGGGCACGGGCAGCCAGCAGCCGGTTGATGAACAGGTTCCGCTCATCGGGGTCGTGGTAGAGAGTGAAGACTTCCTCGAACTGATCGACCACCAGCCAGGTCTCCCCCTCCCCGTCGGCCGACTCGAATATCTGCTCGCAGGTGTGTAGCGGCCGGGATCCAGGAGTGAGGATCCGGATTGTTGCTGGGCGCAGGGCCGGGTCCGTCGCGTTCTGTAATCGTGGGATGAGACCGGCACGCAGCAGGGAGGACTTGCCGCTGCCCGAGGGGCCGAAGACGGCGACCAGCCGGTGCTTACGCACCAGCTGCAGGAGTGCGTCGGTGAGCTGGTCGCGGCCGAAGAAGCGGTCTTGGTCGTCAGCCTCGAAGCGAGCCAAGCCACGGTAGGGCGGCTCCGCCTCATCCTCGTCCGCCGGGAGTGCGGCCTCGTCTTGTGCCGCGGCATGCCAGCGGCGCTCCCACTCTTCCGCATCTCCGCCGCAGGCATTCACATATCCCAGCGTTACCGCCAGGGTCGGCAGCCTTTTGCCTCCCGCAGCCGTCGCCAGCGCGGCCGCCGAATACCCCGCACGCTGCGCCATCACGCGGTACGTCGGCGCACCTGCCTCCTGCCGCAGCGTGCGCAACTCGAACGCGAACCGCTGTACCGGGCCCGCCGCCGGATCCACCTGTTTCTCACGACGCCCCATGCCATTCTCCCTGTCAGCCCCCACCGTCTATCCGACCACGGCTTCGCGGTGCCACAACAGCCGTCCCCGAGTCAACTCCCGTACCGCCCACGCCGACCGCGCTTTTGTTCACGCCCACGATGACGGGCTGCTGAACACCCACGAGCGGCAAAGACTCTATGCCTGGCGAGCGCGCAACAGCCCTCGCCGTCCGCCAGCGCTCGAAGCAACAGGCACTGCGCGGACCGCGGGTGGGGGGCGTCAGCGCCGTGAACCGCGGCCACCCCCGCCGACAGGTGGGACATGTTTCAACAAGAGGAGTACGAGCACATGCGCACATTGCTCACTGCATTGGCAGTGGCGGGAACGGCTGCTGCCGTGGCGTTTCCCGGCTCGGCCACAGCCCTGCCTCATGCCGACAGTGGCGCGTCGGCGAGCACGACAGCGTCTCGGGGCGTGTCGGTGTCGGGAGAGACGGCCGGTCTCGGAGAGGGCACCACACTGCGCCCTGTCGCAGGGCGGGACAACATCTACTACCTCAAGGTGAAGCACAGCGGTAAGTGCCTCACCGTGCGGGGCGCCAGCCACGCCAACAACGCAACCGTCAACCAGTACCGGTGCGTCAGCGGCGCCAAGAACCAGTGGTGGATCGAATACTTCATGGGAGGCATCAGCCGCCGGTTCGTCAACTTCAGCAGCCAAAAGTGCCTTTCCCTGCGAGGGGGAAGCACTGCCAAGGGCACCCCCGCGGTCCAGCGGACCTGCGACGGTGAACCGGACCAGACCTGGTTCACCCTGGCTCCGCACCGCGAGAGCCCGATTACCCCCAGCCGTACCCAGGGGAACAAGTGCCTGGACGTGCAGGGCGCCAGCAAGGCGGACAACGCACCGGTCATCGCATGGTCATGCAACAAGAAGAACAACCAGAAGTGGGTGGGCGTCGGATGACCACGCGATTCAAGAACTCCGCAGCCGTACCGCTCTGGGTGGCGGCAGCCGCAGTCCTGGGTACATTGGCCAGCGGCGCGCCGAGTGCTGCGGCCAACGTGTCCGAATCCCCCCGCAGCAACGCTGCGGCCTCGGCACAGCTCGACCAGAACGTCCGGAAGGTGATCAGCAGGCACAGCGGTAAGTGCCTGACCGTGCAGGGCGCCAGCCACGCCAACAACGCAACCGTCAACCAGTACCGGTGCGTCAGCGGCGCCAAGAACCAGCAGTGGCGCATGGAGATGTCCGGCGGAGACGGGTCCTACGCCAGTGTCGTCCTGCGGAACATCAACAGCGGCAAGTGCCTGACCGTCCACGGAGCCAGCACAGCCAATGGCGCCAAGCTCGACCAGTACACCTGCGTCGGCGCCCGCAACCAGACATTCACCTTCAAGCCGGCGCGCATGCGAACGACTCCCCTGTTCACCCAGCCGCTGTCCGGTAACAAGTGCGTCGACGTGCAGGGCGCCAGCAAAGCCGACAACGCCCCCGTCATCCAGTGGAAGTGCAAAGGAGGGAAGAACCAACAGTGGGACCTGACCCGTCGCCCCTGACGGTGTAACGCACCGGTCACGGGAGCGACGGAACGAATACAGTCCCGACGGGGGGCCGGAGCCACTACCAAAGTCTCCGGCCCCCCGGTTACGCGTACCTGGCCGACAGGCGTTTCATCGCCTCTCCCACACCAGCCCGCACCAGATCGTGCCGGGCACCGGTTAGCGGGCGGCAGCCAGGTGATTCCCCAGCGCCCCGCCCCTGCGGGCCCTGCCCGCCGACGAGCGCGAGCACGACGTCCGGGACGAGGACGTCGCCCGCCTCTCCCCGCTCAAGCACGCCAACCTCAACTGCCTGGGCCGCTACAGCTTCCGCGCCACCGTCCCGCCCGGCGGCTCGCCCGAGCTGCCGGTGCTGACGGCGCTGCATCGGCTGAACGCGGCGTGCATCCGTACGAGCGCTGACGCCGCCAAGGGATTCCTGCCAACCCAGCCCGAGTGGATCGTGCAGGGCGTGACGCGATATCAGTTCTGCGTCGCCGTGCACTGCGCCGGATACCCGCACGAACAGGCAGACGCGCTACTCGACGAACTGTGCGTCGACGAGAACGGGCAGCGGCTCAGGTAGAGCACCGACGAGACGGCGGCCGGTGTTTCATAGGTGGCCGCTCATGAAACACCCGGCCGCGAGGTCGTCCACCTGTGGCGATCATGTTTCATGAGTCGTTGCAAACGACTGGACGCCTGAAACACCCTCATGAAACAGTCCGGGGTCGTGAGCGACGACTTCAAGCGCGTGGAATCGCACGACTGCCCGATGTCCACCTGCGCCGCCCCCGCAGGCTCCCCATGCCGCACAGGCAAGAACAAGGTGGCCATCCAGTACCACACCGCCCGCTTCCGCCTCGTGCCACAACTCGCCAAGGCCCTCAGCGTGCTAACCCCCGCCGTACGCAAACCGGGCTCGGCATGGACCGAACTGCCCCGGCCCGTGCGCGCCGGCGCCGAACCGGTCGGCCACGTCCGCCTCGGCTACGCCCGCGCCTCGACCGCCCGGCAGTCCCTCGACGCACAACTCGACTCCCTCACCGAGGCCGGGGTCACCCGGGTCTTCTCGGAGAAGATCTCCACCCGCGCCACCCGGCGCCCCGAGCTGGAGGCCGCCGTGAAGCTCGCCGGGGAGATCCGCTCCTCCGGCGTCGCCGTCACCCTCGTCGTCCACGAGCACAAGCGGCTCGGCCGCGGCATCGAACTCGCCATGCTCGCCGAGGAACTGAAGGCGAGCGACGTCGGCCTGGAATTCCTCACCGGAGAACTGAAGGGCTCCCACGACCCGTCCGGCATCGTCTTCACCGTCCTCGCCGCCATGTCCGGCATGGAACGCGAGTACATCCGCGACCGCACCCTCGAAGGCCACGAGAGCGCGCGGAAGCGCGGCAAGACCATCGGCGGCGCCGGGGTCACCGACGACGACATGCTGTCCATGGCCCTCCACCTGCGCGACCAGGAGATGAGCCTGCGCGACATCGCCAAGCGCCTCGTCATCACCACCGGCACGAAGAAGGGCCAGCACCCCTCGCCCGCCACCGTCATGCGGATGCTGCGGGAGCACGGCGAACAGGCCGCCACAGCGGCGAGGACGTGACCATCCGGCTACTTTGCGGCTGGTGTCTGAGCTAGGACTCCTGGGCCTACGAACGTGTGCCGAGGATGGCATGACGCTGCGCATCCATGCCGTACAGCGCCTTCCTCATCCACGGACGCGGCGCAGACGGCGCGCCCCGTCTGCCCGGGGCGCCGCGGTGATCCTTGAATGGGATGCCCAGCGGCCTCGATCGTCCTTGGCTATGCGGCAGCCTGCTGATTCCTCCTGATACCGACCATGGCGATCCACCTTGCGAGGCCAGGGAGTCGGGCGGAGGCTTTTCGGCCATCTCCGATCACGCCCTGGCCGTCGGTCTGAACTTCCTTGTGTGTTGGGGGGGTTGATGATGTACCGTCACTTGTCCAGTGCGGACAGTGACGGGGAGGAATGTAGTGGGCAAGAGTAAGGTCATGGACATATCGATGTCCGACCTGAAGGACGCCGCGCCCGTCTTCTATCGCCAGAGTGAGACGCTGCGCATTGCGGCGAAGACCTTGCAGACGAAGTTGGACAGCCTCGGGTCGCCGTGGGGCGGGGATGAGCAGGGCAATCAGTTCCGGGACGCCTATGTGCCGAACCGCGCCTCGATCGAGAAGGCCGTTGGCATCCTGGTGGAGGGCTTGGCCAGCATCCACGATGCCATGAAGGATATGGCTGACGGGCATATCGAGAACGACGAGCTCGTCAAGAGTCTCTTCACCGGGGTGGACCGCAAGGCCGGTCACTGATGGGGGCGTTCGAGGAGGCCAAGGAGTACCTCGTCGAGGCGCTCGGCATGTGGTGGCCCGACGCCGATGAGGGGAAGCTCAGGGAAGCGGCCGACGCCTGGCGTACCTTCGCCGATGAGGTCCATGGTGTACGAGGCGCCACGAATAGCAAGGCGCAGGACATCATCACCCAGAACAAGGGTGACTCGGTCGAAGCCTTTGATGAGTTCTGGCGTCGCTATCACCACGGCAACAAGGGCTGGCTGAAGGATCTCGAGGACGCCTCCCGGTCGATGGCCAAGGCGCTGGATGACTTCGCCGACGACATCAGCGGAGCCAAGAGCCAGATCGACACGCAGCTCGAGATCACCGCTGCAGTGATCGTGGCCGGCATCGGCCTGTCCCTGCTCACGGCCGGACTCGCCAGTGGCGCCTCCGCCGCCGCGGCTACCACCATCGTCGACATGGCTGCCACCCTCGGAGTCTCCGTCTCCACAGGTGTCGCCCGACTCGCCGCAACCACCATGGTGGGCGTTGCCTTCGGCGGCGTCGAATCCGTCACCGTCGACCTTGCCGTCGCCCAGCCGCTGAAGAACGCCGCAGGACTCCAGAACGGCTACAGCATTGACCATGCTCGGGAAGCCGGTACTTATGGCGCCCTGGTAGGTGGTGCCTTCGGAGCTGGCGCTGGCACGTACAAGAACATCAAAGACGCAGGCGGCTTCAAGAATTCCTTTCAGGGCATACGCCTCAACTTGTCAGGCCCGAGCCTGGCAACACCTAATGGCGTGATACCTGTTGGTCCGACGGGGCAACGCCTGATGAACCCGAACGGTTCTGGAAGGCTCGACAGTCACTGGCTGTTCGCCTGGAAGGACCTCCCGCAGGAGGTCAGGGACAATTTCTTCCGAGGCAACAAGTTCAACAATGAGAATTACGCACGCTATCCGGCCAACGAAGTGCACCTCTCTAATGGGAAGCGCCTCGATTCGTATGTACCGGGTAAGGAAATTGTTTCCCGAAAGCATACGCAGATGGCTGGCGTCGACCCCAAGACAGCTCGCAGCTACTTGGATGAAATCATCAATAAGTATGAGCCCGACACCATCATCCGTAGCAACAAGTATCCTGATCTCGACGGAAAACCGCTCCAAGGCGACATGATCCTCGAGGTCCCTGTGCAACACCGTCCCATCCCTGATGAGATAATCGAGCACGCGCAAGAATTGGACATCGTCATCCGGGATGTGGCGGGGCGCGTCTACACGTAGCGAAAGGTGCTTGTCAGCTATGTCCTTGGTGTATTGCCAGCGTTGGAACAAACGGTTGGCCAAGCCGATCAAGCCGCTGACGGTCAAAGAGGCAGAGCGCCTTCACGATGCAGGCGAGCCCTATGCAGTCGTCTCCTTCAACGATGCCGTGGGCCGTGTGAACCGTGTCGTCGAACTTGCCCTTCGGAGCGGGCATGTGCGCGTGTACTTCTTCGATGAGTACAACCGCGTCGAGATGACCTACACTTTCGGCCCGACAAAAGAACTGCTGTTCTTGAGAAGCATCACGACCTACGACTACGGGGACTCCACCGAATATCTCGGAATGTCGCAGTGTGAGCGCATTGAGGAGGACGAATTCCGGGAAGACGGAACAGGTCTTCACACGGTTCGGGATGAGAGGACGGGCGAGTCGTTCTCCGAAGAGCTTCACCTGAAGCCAAGCAAGAACTTGGATGAACTCTGGGAATCAGTTCCCGAGTTCGGGCACTACGCGTCGATCGGCCGCGGCTCGCGCAGCCAGCCGCCCATCCCGTTCGGGTAGCTTGCCGAGCATGGGAGACCGCACTGTTGAGCTGGTCTTCGACGACGGACTGGCAGTTCCCACCGTCCGCGGCCGACGAGCTGGTGCTACGGCACCTCGCCACCGCCGCCGAGGAGGGGCACGGCCAGGGAAATCCGCGAGTACCAGGCGCACGTCGTGGTCCTAGCTAGCCAGTCGCGGATCACGAGCGGAGCCAGAGTCGGATCGAGGCGACGAGGACGGTGCCGTGGAAGATCTAGGCGCGTTTGTCGAACCTCGTGGCCACAGCCCGGGAGTTCTTCAGGGCGTTGATTCTCCGCTCCACTTCGTTCCGGCGCTTGTGGATCCTCTTGTCGAAGCCGACGGGTCGGCCGCCCTTGCTGCCACGGGCTTGCCGGTTGGCCCGCTGATTTTTCGGCTCGGGGATGGTGTGCTTGATCTGGCGTCGTCGCAGGTAGCGACGGTTGCGGCGGGACTAGTACGCCTTATCGCCGCCGAGGTGGTCGGGCCGGGTGCGCGGGTGTCCGCCGCCCGGCCAGCCGACGCGGATGCGTTCCATGACCGGGATGAGCTCCGGGGCATCGCCCCACTGGCCCGGGGTGACCAGCAGGGCCAGCGGACGGCGCCCGCCCTCACCGATGAGATGGATCTTGCAGTCAGGGCGCCCCGGGAGCGACTGAACGCAGCCCCCGGGGCCGTGACCCGCCCGGGGCCCGCTGCTCCGCTCACTCAGCTACTTTCGAACCTTTGATACGGGCACCCCTGAGAGCGCTTGGTGGGGTGGGGTGGCGCGTCCTGTCGTGCCATAGTCTCCCGGTGGCCGATGCATCAGCGATCTACGCCCTAATCAGCGGACTGGGCGGCGCAGCAATAGGGGCCGGAGCTACGGTCCACGTCTCGACGCGTCAGTTCCGTCGTGAGATAGCGGAACGGGACAAAGAACGAGGCAGATTGCAAGCGCAAGAGGAGATTGTCCGGCTGACATCGATGCGTTTTGCCGGACGGGCATGGCTGGACGTCGTGCTTCGAGCGAAGCAGAGCCTCGAGGCCGGGGTGGCTGTCGATCTCGAGAAGTTCGATCAGGAAGTCAAAGAGGCAGGCGGAGCGGCAGCCCAGGAAGGCTACCGTGTGAAGATCCCTGACCCCTCTGTAGATCTACTGGCTGCAGAGATCTTCGATGACATCAGCTATCTGTCCTGGCAGTTGCGGCGCAAAATCACTGGTAGGGCCATTGAGGAAGACCTCATGCTTGACCACCTGGATGATGTGCTTCAGCGTGTGATCGAGCGCCGGGCGACCCTCAACGCAAAGATCATCGAGCGGATCGAGGAACTAGCCCTCGACGCTGGCACCCAGATTGACCAGGCGGGCCCCGAGGCGTGAACGGCTCAGCCGGAGGGCTTGTGCTGCTTCGACCAGGCGGCGGCGGGCCTTTGCGGTTCAGACGCTTGGTCATCACGGTGATCCGGTCCAGTGTCCGGTCAACCTTGCAGAGCCGCGGCAGCACGACGAAGCCCTTCGCGCCGCGGGGTCAGGAGACGATTCGCAGGTTGCCAGAGCCGGTCGTCAGCCCAGTTGATGAGCTGGCCGACGTACGCGGCGACCAGCTGCCTGGGATGAAGGACGGCGAGGCGGGCTTCACCCCAGGGCGACGCGCGGCCGCAGAGCTGTACCGGCTGCTGTGCGCTCCTACTGCCATCGCGCTGGCTGCCTCGATCTGACCTGATGGCCGTCGGCCGGGCTTTACGCGTGGCCGAGGACGCAGACGACCCGCCGAAGCCCTGCGAACCGTACGTCGATATCCCCTCGGCCTTCGGGGCCCGAACCAGCCCGACCTCGAGCGGCTCCGATTCGACCAGATCCAGGGCTGGACCTGTGCCTGAGCGGGGCCCGGCTCTTCCATGACCGCTCCCTGGGGACCAGTCGACGGAGGCTTGGAGACGCCAACCGAACTGTGGGCGGGCGTACCGCACTGCCGATGTGTCGACATTGTTACCGCTCGCGAATTCCCTGAACGCGTTCCACCGGCCGAGAAGTGCTGGCTGGATTCGATTCCACTGTTCCCGCCATGTGAAATTCTGAGGCCTTGCACCGTCGTTCGGTTCTGAACTGCGCAAACAGGCTGGGCTGTTGGAGGATCCTTGCGTAACGTATGTGAACAGACTGGCCACTTGTTGTGGTTGAGGTCGAGACGGGGGCGTTACCGCGGGCAGCAAGCCGCAGGTCGACAGACAACGACAAATGACAACACACGGGGAGGCGCAGTGGAACTGTCGGCACGATCAGGTCGAGCCCTATTTCGCGAACGGAACTGGACGCGGTCCGCAGCCCTGCTGTTGACGGCCTGCGCCGTGACCGCCGTTTCGGCCTGCAGCTCCAACGACTCGAAGGCCAACGACTCGAAGCCCTCACCCACGCCCTCGGCCACCCAGCCGACCAAGCCGGCGGACCCCGCTGAGACCGCCAAGAAGGACGCCATCGCCGCCTACCAGGCCTACTGGCAGGAGATGGAGAAGCTCTACGCCGACAGCACTGGCAAGAAGGCCGAACTCAAGCAGTACGCCGCGTCTACAGCGCTCAAGAACGCAGAGGCGGATGCCAAGCGGACACACGACAGGAATAGGGTCCACATCGGTGGGGTCACCGTTGGGAATCCCACTGTGACCAAGCTCGACATGAGCCGCGAGGTTCCCAACGTCACTGTCTCCAGCTGCCTCGACATCTCCCGCTGGCAGGTCGTCGACACCACCACCAAGAAGCCGGTGACCCTGCCGTCCAATCGGCTGACGAAGTACGTCATCGTCACCACGGTCGAGCGCTGGCCCGAAGGGTGGCGCGTCATTCGGGACGAGCCGCAGGACAAGTCATGCTGACCCAACGGCGTACCGCGGCCACGGCGACTCTCGCCCTCGCTGTGCTGACCCTCCCGGCCCAGGCCCGCGCAGTTGACAATCCCTCGCCCGGTAAGGGAGGGACGGAGTGTGGACTGTTCACGTGCCGGGTCGAGGTAGACGTCCCCGGCGAGTCCGGCGGCGGAGGACAGGTCCGCCGCGGCGGCGGGAATAACGGTGGCGGTGGGAACGGTGGCGGCGATGGGGACGACGCCAACCGCCCGACCTGCACCTACGAGCTCGCCGAGCCACAACCACCGGCCGGAAGCCTGGACTGGGATGGCCATAAGCCGGGCGACGGTGCCGTGTACGAAGAGAACTGCGTCTACGAAGGCGATGACAACTTCACCGTCGCCCGGATGGTGTGGGCTGCCGAACCGCCCGAGGGGGCAGGCGTCGACCCGGCCGTCCTGGCCCAGCAAGCCGTGGACGAGATGCTGCTCCGCAGCCCGGAGATCGGCATCACGCCCAAGCCGGGCGGAAAGGGCGTGGTCGGCATGCCGGTCTACATGTGGACCAAGAAGGGCCCGGAGACGTACGGCCCGAACACCACCAGCGCTTCTGCTGGTGGCATCACGGTTACGGCCACCGCCAAGGTGTCGAAGATCGTGTGGCAGATGGGTGACGGGAAGACGGTGACCTGCACTACGGCCGGCACCCCCTACAAGGCCGAGTACGGCAAGAAGCCCTCCCCGGACTGCGGCCACCGCTACGCCGTTCCCTCGTCGACGACGCCGTCCGGGAAGTTCCATGTGACCGCGACGTCCACCTGGACGATCGACTGGCAGGTGACCGGAGGCGGCCAGACCGGTCAGCTCACCGAGATCCGGGAAAGCGCCGTGGATATCAACGTCGCCGAGGTCCAGGTCCTCAACTAGCTCGTCCGCTCAGCACTTCGAGAGGCACATCACCGCATGGAAACCCCCGCTGCGCCGCCAGTGCCGCGCCCGGCTGCTCCGCCCCGCCCCGAGGTCCCCATCACCACCACCGCACCAGTGAAGCGGGAGCGCCGCTGGTCGGTTGCCGCGCTGTGCATTGTCCTGGCCGTCCTCGCAGGCCTGGGCGCGGCCGCGGCCGTCACTTCCGCCAGTGATCGCACCAAGGTCCTGGCCATCGCCCGCGACGTCCCCGCCGGCCAGGCTCTGACCGCCGCGGATCTGACCGTCGCCGAAGTCTCCGCCGACGCCGCCGTCACCCCCGTGCCCGCCTCGCAGAAAGCGTCCATGGTGGGCAAGCGCTCTGCCGTCGATCTGCGCAAGGGAGGACTGCTCACCACCTCCCAGTTGGCCAAGGGCACCGGCCTGGGCGACGACAAGCAGCAGGTAGGCGTCCAGGTCAAGCGCGGCCAGGCCCCGGCCGGCACCCTCGCCCCGGGCGACAAGGTCCTCGCCGTGACCACCCCCGCCCAAGGCGAGCAGCAGACCAGCAAGGAAGCCGAGGCGCCGCCGTCGACCATCACCGCCGTCGTTGTCACCGTCTCCCGCCCGGACGCCTCCGGCAACGTCGTGGTCAACCTCGCTGTCGCCACTACGGACGGCCCGCTGCTGGCCACCCGCGCCGCACAGGGCCGCATCGCCATCGTGCGCGAACCGCGAGGCCAGTGACCATGCCCGTCACCGCACTCGTCTCCGCGAAGTCCTGCGGCGTCACCACCTCCGCGCTCGCCCTCACGCTCGCCTCGAAGCGGCCCTCGCTGCTCGCCGAGTGCGACCCGGCCGGCGGCACAATCAGGGCCGGTTTCCTCCAGGGCGAGGTCGGTGCCGGGTTCGGCCTCTACCACCTGGCCGCTGCCGAACGCACCGGACCGGACGCGCTCGCCCAGGCCTTTGCCAATCACCTGTGGGGTATGGACGTGGCCGGGCACCGCAAACTCCTGCCGGGCCTGACCGACCCGGCCCAGGCGGCCGCTCTCGGCCGGACCTGGCCGGCCCTGTCGGAGGTCATGCACGTCCTGGCGGAAGAGGCAGGCTACGACATCTTCATCGACGCCGGCCGCCTCGCGCTCGAGTCCGGACGCCTCCACACGACGCTGACCCCGGCTCCGCTGCTGCACCAGGCCGACCTGGTCCTGCTCGTCGTCCGCGGCACCGAGCAGTCCCTGACTCTGGCCCGGCACCTGATCGACCCGCTGCGCACCGAGCTGGCCGAACGCGGCAGCGGATCCGACGCGCTCGGGCTGCTGCTCATCGAAGACGGCCCGTACCGCGCCCACCAGGTGGCCGAAGCCCTCAAGACTCCCGTCCTGGCCGGCCTGCCCTTCGACCCCGCCGCGGCCGGATACTTCACCGCCGGCGGGCACCCACCCCGCGGCTACGGGCGCAGCCCCCTGCTGCGGCACGCCCGCACCGCCACCGAGCACTTCGAAGCGACCGCATCACGCCGTCAGCTCCAGCAGCAGTACCCGCCCAGGCCCGCCAACCCGCAGCTGGCCGGCGTCCTGCAGCGACTGAGCGAGAAGGGAGGACCGCGTGGCTGACACCCAGCAGCGCCCTGGCATCAACGGACATCCCGCGCCGATGGGCCGGGAGGACATCGCCGGCCTGCTCGCCGGACGGATCGGCCAGCGCCGCCCGGCCGACCCGGCACCCACTGCCGCCACCGAGAATGCGGCCGCACCAGCACCAGCTGCAGCTGCGGCGACTGCGGCGGCCGTACCGCGGTTGGCCGGCCTGCCGGGGGAGATCCCGGTCGGCTGGGACGTCATTGAGGACCTTCAGGCGCTGGTGTCCAAGCAGCTCAGTGCCAACGACCCCGACAAACTGCTCGAAGAGGCCGACCGCCGGGCGCTCGCGAAGTCGCTGGTGCGCAACGCGGTCGCGGACTGGGCCACCAAATATGCGCAGGGCAACACTCCGCTGACCGCGGAGCAGGAGACGGCGATCGGCACCGCCGTCTTCGACAGCATGTACCGCGGCGGCCGCCTGCAGTCCCTGCTCGATGAGCCGGGAGTCGAGGACGTCATGGTCGACGGCCTGCGCGCCCACGTGGAATACCACGACAAGCCGCGCCGCACGATCGACCGGGTCGCCGACAGCCACGAAGAGCTGATCACCTGGGTCAACCGCATGGCCCGACTGTCGGGCCACGGTGAGCGCGCCCTGACCCAGGCCACCCCCATGGTCGGCTTCCGCATGCCCGACGGGTCCCGCGTCACCGCCTCGCTACTGACCACCCGGCCGTCCGTCGTCATCCGTCGGCACCGCATCCGCCAGCACGGCATCGCCGAGCTCGTCCAGTGGGGCTCCATCAACCCCATGCTCGAGCGGTTCCTGACCGCCTGCGTCCACGCCAAGATGAACATCCTGGTCGTCGGTGACATGGGCGCCGGCAAGACCAGCCTGCTGCGCGCACTCGGCCGGGAAATCCCGCCATCGGAGCGGCTGGTCACGCTGGAGTCGGACCGCGAGCTCTACCTGGACGAGCCCGGCCCCAAGCCCGGTCCGGTGACATACGCCTTCGAGGCGCGGCAGTCCAACGGCGAGGTCCGCGGCGGTGACCGCGCTGGGGAGGTCACCATCTCCGACATGTTCGCCACGGCACTGCGCTACAACGCCACTCGCGTCATCGTCGGTGAGGTCCGCTCCACCGAGATTGTGCCGATGCTGCAGGCCATGAGCGCGGGTGGTTCGGGGTCGATGTGTACCCTGCACGTCCGCCGGCCGCACGCCATCATCAGCCGCCTGGTGCAGTTGTGTACCGAGGCCGGCATGCAGACCGAGGCCGCCCACCACCTCATCGCCTCCTCCATCGACGTCGTCGTCTACCTCACCTACCTGGACGAGACCGCGGTCGGCGGCCGCAAGCACCGGTTCGTCTCGAACGTCTACGAGGTCCACGACGTCGTCGGCGAAGGCGGCCGACCCGTCACCACCGAGCTGTTCGCGCCCCAGGCAGGCGAGATCCGCGCCGTCTACAAGAACATGCCCACCTTCATCGACGACCTCGAACGCACCGGCCTGCTGCGCCGCGAGTGGCTCCCCGACCGCCCCTTTGGAGCCTGGGGCGGGCCGCTGCAGACGGTGGGGCGCCGATGAACACCTCTCAGCTCACCCTGGCCGCGGCGTGCTGCGCCGTGCTCGCCGTGCTCGCGGTCGTCGCCGCCGTACGGGAAATCCGCGGCCGCGTTCCCGACCCGGCCAAGCCAAAGTCCCGCATGGCCAGCCGCATCCAGCACGCCAAGGCTGAGCTGCCGGAGAAGTGGCAGCACCGCTGGCGGCACCTGGTCACCACCGCCGGCATCGTCACGCTGGTGGTGTGGGCCTGGACCGGCTGGCCCGTCCACGGCATCCTGGCCGGCGCCGCAGTCCTCGGGCTGCCCTACGTCCTCAACCCCGGCACCGCCGCGACCCAGCGCATCGAGCGCCTCGAGGCGCTGGGACAATGGCTCAACCACCTGGCCGGTGTCCACCAGGCCGGCATCTCCCTGACGCAGACCATCCGTGCCTCGGCCAAGGCCGCCCCCGCACCGATCGCGCCGAACGTGCGGGCCCTGGCCGACCGGCTGCGCTCCGGTATGGAAGCGCAGGACGCCTTCGCCCTGTTCGCCGACGAACTCGCCGACGGCGTGAGCGACCACGTCGTGCTCCTGTTCCAAAGCCATGCCGTCTACAAGGGACCGGGCCTCTCGGACGCGCTCGAGGCCCTGGCTGTCACGATCCATCAGCAGGCCGCCGACGCCCGGGACATCGAGGCAGACCGCGCCAAGGTCCGCAAGTCCTCCCGCATGGTCAGCATTGTCATCTGCCTGGTCGTGGTCGGCTGCATGCTCAATGACGCCTGGTCCGGCTGGTATCAGTCCCCGGTCGGGCAGATCGTCCTCGCCGTCCTCGGCGGTGCTTTCGCCTGGACACTGTCCTGGCTGCGCCGTATCGCGCGGACCAAGTCCGACCCGCGGCTGATCGACCCGCTGCCCACCCACGCGCAGCTCACCACCGTCACGGGAGGCGTCCGGTGATCCCCATGGAGGCTGTCCTGCCCGCGGCCGCAGCCGGTGCCCTGATCGGCCTGGCCATCCGGGCTGCCATGCCCGCACGGCGGGACCTGGCTTCCGTGCTGGACCGCCTGGACGTCAGCAGGAGCAGCGGGCCGCTGCTGCCATCGGCCGTAGCCAAGACGAGCGGAACCGTGCAGGAGCGGGTCGGCACGCGGCTGCTCGGCGAGCTCGGCGGCCGCATCACCCTGCCGAACAAGGACCTGAGCCTGCTGAGCATCAGTCCGGCCGAACACCTCGGCAAAAGGTTTTTGTTCGCGCTGTACGGGCTGTTGCTGCCGCAGCTGCTCCAGGCCCTGCTCGCCCTGGCCGGCGCCCCGTTCCCGTACGCGGTCCCCGCACTGTTCTCCCTCACCCTGGCCGGACTGTTCTGGTTCTGGCCCGGCAAGGAAGTCGCCCGGGATGCGGCCGCCGCCCGCCTGGTTGTGCGCCACGCCGCCGCCTCGTACTTGGAGCGCGTCGCGCTGGCCCGTATCGCCAACTCGGGTGCCGCACAGGCCCTGACCCAGACCGCAGAAGTCGGCGATGGCTTCATCTTCGTCCGGATGCGACAGGTCTTCCACCAGGCCGACCTCGCCGGCGTCACCGTCTGGGACGCCCTCAAGCAGCTCGGTGACGAGCTCGACATCCCCGAGCTGACCCGCCCGGCCGACACCCTCGCCCTCGCCGGCGACGGCGCGGCCGTCTACACCACCCTCCAGGCCCAAGCCCGCCAACTGCGCATCGCTCTCCTCAGCGATGCGAAGGCCCAGGCCAACGCGGCGAGCGCCGCGATGATCCTGCCGGTCACCTTCGGCGTCATCCTCATGCTCGTCTTCGTGATGATCCCCATCACGATCACCATCCTCGGCAGTTAAGGAGAAAAAGGGAGTCATGGACATCCAGACCCTGACCGTGTGGATCCGCGGTCGCTACGAAGCGCTCAAGTCCGCCAAGGACGCCGGGCAGACTTCCACCGAGCTGGCCCTGATCGCCGGTGCGCTGCTGGTGGGCGCCGGTCTGCTGGTGCTGGCGATCCGCACCAAGCTCATGGAGAAGATCGGCATCATCAACGGCGGCTGATCGCGCTACGAACGAACACGTGGGGAGGACAAGGCGTGAGATCACGAGTACGCAGCCGCTTGAGCGCGTTTCTACGTCGTCGCCAGCTGCGGGGCGACCGCGGTTTCGGCAGCGTGGAGTTCGCGGTCCTGGCCGTGGTCGTGCTCGCGCTGATTTTCACCGCCATCCAGGTCGGCCTGTACTACCACGCCCGCAAGGTTGCCCAGTCCGCCGCACGCCAGGGCGTGGAGGCCGGGCGGCAGTTCGGCTCCAGCGAAGGTGACGGCGTCGCCCAGGCGCAGACCTTCCTAAACCGCTTCGGCGGCAGCGTGCAGGGGGCGAGCGTGTCGTCGGCCGGCAGCAGTGCAGAGGAGATCCGCATCACCGTGCGCGGCAGCGTAGCCACCCTGGTCCCCGGCCTGACGCTGGATGTCGTCCAGCACGCCGACGCTCCGATCGAACGCTGGACCACCCCGTGAGGGCCCCTACCCACCGGCAGCGGCCGGCGCGGGGGCTGCGCCGCGACCGGGGCTCCTACGCGTTGGAGACGGCGGTCCTCGCACCGGTGATGATCGGCCTGCTCCTGCTGATGATCGCCTTTGGACGAGTGACGGACGCCGACGGTGCCGTGGATTCCGCGGCCCGTGCGGCGGCCCGTGCCGCCTCGCTCGAGCGCGACGCCGACAGCGCCCAGGCCGAGGCACAGACTGCCGCCGGCCGCAGCCTGCAAGGGGAAGGCGTCACATGCCAGACCTCCAGCGTGGTGGTCGACACCTCCGGCTACGCACTCGACATCGGAGTGGAGGCGAACGTGACGGCCACGATCGCCTGCACGGCCAATCTCTCCGACATCGGGCTGCCGGGCCTGCCCGGATCCAAGACGCTCACCGCATCGTGGACCAGCCCCATCGACACCTACCGGGGGCGCCAGTGAACAGCCGAGTTCACCGTTTCACGGCGCGGCGACCTGCGGCACTGTCCGGACGCCGCCGCGACCGCGGTTCCATGTCCCTGTTCTTCGCGCTGTCCGCGCTCGCGATCCTGATGGTGATGGGCCTGCTCGTCGACGGTGGCGGCGCACTGAACGCGGCCAACCGGGCCACCTCCATCGCGCAGGAGGCGGCCCGCACCGCCGGCCAGCAACTCGACCCCGCCCAGGCGATCGAAGGCACCGCCATCACGATCGACCCTGACGCCGCCGTGGGGGCTGCCCAGGACTACCTCGCCGCCGCTAACGTCCAGGGCAGCGTGCAGATCACCGACGGCGGGCAGAGCCTCACCGTCACCGTGAACGACAGCTACGACACCTACTTCGCGCAGTTCGTCGGTGCCGGGACGATCAGCGTGACCGGCACCGCGAAAGCACAACTGCAGACCCAAGCCGCTGGAGGCTGAGCCGAACCATGGCCCACCACACCCCCGCCCCGCTGCGCGCCCTCGGCGCTCTGCTGCGGGCCCTCCTCGGCCTGGCCCTCCTGGTGGCCCTGGTCGGCGGAGTGCCGTACCTGCTGCTGACGGTGGGCCATCAGCCGACCGAGCTGTCCGGCGGCTTCGACCTGCTGATGCAGCAGGACGATGGCAGCCTCTTCCTGGTCGCCCTGACCTGCATCGGCTGGGTGGGGTGGGCAGCCTTCACATTCTCGGTCCTGGTGGAGATCATCGCCGTGCTGCGCCGACGCTCCGCCCCCAGGATCAAGGGCCTGGGCAGCCTGCAGTCTCTCGCGTCATTCCTCATCGGCGGCATCGTCCTGCTCGCACCCACAGCAGCATCGGCCGCCACGACCGGGTCGGCCGTCGCGGCCACCACCGTGCACACCGTGGGGGAGAGCAGCACCAGCGCGACCCCAAGCGCCAAGCCCGCAGCGTCGGCCGACGATGCCAACTGGCCCAAACACACCGTGGCCTCCACCACCGAACTGCCGTGGGACCTGGCAGAGGAGTACCTGGGCGACGGCAAGCGGTGGAAGGACATCGCCGCCCTCAACCCCGACATCCCGCAACTCGCCGCCGGCGACCAGTTCCTGCCCAAGGGCGCGGTCATCAAGCTGCCCGCCGACGCCCGGCCCGTCGCACCGGCTACCAGTCCCACGCCGGCGGCGAGTAAGAGCGCCGACACCACGAAGGCACCCGAACAGCAGCAGACCAACAACAAGCAGAACGGCGACCAGGACCAGGCCGCAGGCGACACCGGCAACTCCGCAGGCAAGGCAGACGCGGACCGGCCCGGCACCGTCACGGTCAGAGAGGGCGAAAGCCTCTGGTCAATCGCCGACGCGCACGGTGAACCGGCCGACTGGCCGGCCATCTACGAAGCCAACAAGGGCGAGACGACCCCAGGCGGCGGCACCTTCGACAACCCGAACCTCATCATCCCGGGCCAGGAACTGGACCTTCCCCAGGCCGACGAGCCGGACAAGCCCGCCGCCGACACGGACACGGACGACCCGCAGACACCCGACAAGGCCCCGGAGAACCAGGAGGCCGACAAGACGCCGACGCCCGAGAAGACGCCGGACAAGGAAGCCGACAAAGACTCCGAGGCCGAGAAGCAGGCACCGCCAGCCGGAACCCCCTCGCCCTCCCGTACGGCAGAACCGGCCCCCAGCAACGCCGCCCCCACGCCCAGCACCCAGGACACCAGCCGCGACCAGGCGCCCGCCGCGCAGCACAGCGATGACGGCGACACGGCCCTTGCCCCGGCCGCCGTATGGATGGGCGCCGGAGCCCTTGCGGCCGCCCTGGTCACCACCCTGGCCACCCGCCGCATCCTTCAGCAGCGCCGCCGCCGTCCCGGCCGGCGCATCCCCATGCCGCAGGGCCGCGCCGCCGCGACCGAGCAGGGCCTGCGCGCCGCCCAGCACCCCACCGGCTTCGACCTGCTGGGCACCGCGCTGCGCTCCCTCGCCCTCAACCTCGCCGCCGCCGGCCGGGAGCTGCCTGTCCTCGAGGCGGTCGTGCTGCACGAAGCCAAGGTCGAGCTGCACCTGGCCGAGGACACCGCGCCAATGAAGCCGTTCACCGCAGCGGCCGGCCGCAAGGACCTGTGGATCTGCCCCGCCTCCAGTACAGACCTGGCCGACGAAGAAGCGCTGAAGAACGCCGACGCCCCGTACCCAGCCCTGGTCTCCATTGGCTGGGACACCTCCGGTCACCTGGTCCTGGTCGACCTCGAACACGTCGGCATCCTCCACCTGGCCGGCGACGCCGACTTTGCCCGCCACGTCCTACAGGCCATCGCCGTGGAGCTTGCCAGCACCCCCCTGCCCGGACATCTTGAAGTGACCGCCCTCGCCGAGACGGCACCGGGCCTGGACGAGGCAGCCCCCGAGCGCGTCGTCCGCATCGACAACCTCGCCGACGCCACCACCGAACTGGCAAGCCACACCGAAGACCAGCGCCGCGCCCTGGCCGCCGTGGGGGCGAGCAGCCTGCGCGCCGCCCGACTGACGGACGACGCCGGCGGCGCCTGGTCACCGCACGTCCTGCTCGCCCAAGACCTGCCTAAAGACACGGCCGTCACAGCGCTCTTCAACACCCTCACCGAGCAACCCCGCGCGGCCGGCGCAGTCATCACCTCCAGCACCAGCACCCAGGCACCCGCCGAGGCCTGGACGCTGGAATGCACGGGGCCGGACGAGACCATCGTCCTGCCCGGCGCCAACCTGCCCGTCAAGCTGCAGGGCCTGAGCGACGAGCACTTCGCCGACGCCATCGAGCTGCTCACCCTCGCCGCGAGCGACACCGACGTCCCCGCCCCCGACTGGACCCGCATCGCCCCGGACGACCTGGCCGAGCAAGAAGCGGAAGCGGGGCAGGAGGAGGAACAACCCGCCGACGGACCGGACACAGAAGCCGGGCACCAGCCCCTCGTCGACCCCGCTCCGAGCCAGGACGGTCTACCGGCGGAGTACGCCGATCTCGAGCTGGACGCCCTCGCCGACGAAGACGTGACCACGTCCGGAGCCGCACCGGCCAAGAACCCCGCGGACGAGGACGACGAAGCCGCCGCTCCGGTCGACCTGGTCAAGACGGACGACAAGGAAGACGAAGACCAAGCGGAGACGGAAGACGAGCGCGTCGCCGGCCCCTCGCTCGCCGACGTGCTCGCCGACGAAGACGAGGCCCCCGAGCCCGAGCCGCAGCATGCCACCAGTGGCGCTCAGGAAGCACCGCCAGCCGGCCCGGCAGACGTCTCGATCCCCCTCGCCACGCCCTGCGCAGCACCCGCCCCACCAGTCGCCCACGCCACCATCCCCGGACCCGCGCCAGCCGCCGAATCCGAACCAGCCGACCTCCCCGAGCCGCCAATTGCAACGCAGGCCGACTCCGAAGCGATCAGCCTGCCCACCGAACCCGAGACCGAGGACGCCGCCCCGGCCGTGCTGCTCCTCGGACCCATCAGCGTCGAAGGCGCCACCGGCCGCATCGACTCCAACCGCCTCAGCATCGGCACCGAGCTGGTCGCCTACCTCGCGCTCAACCCCGGCGTCGACCACCACGCCATCGACGACGCCCTCTGGCCCGGCCGCCTGGTCAACAAGCAGATGCGCAACGCCGTCATCTCCCGTACTCGCTCCTGGCTGGGCAAGGACACCGACGGCAACGCCCACCTGCCGCGCGTCCAGGACACCGGCGACAGCCGGTACCGCCTCGGCCCCGCCGTTACCTGCGACTGGACATGCTTCCAGCTCTTCGCCCGCACCGGCCTGGCCCGCCACGATGAAGACGGCGACCTCGCCCTTCGGCGCGCGCTCGCCTTGGTCCGCGGCCGCCCCTTCACCGGCATCGCCCCCCAGCGCTACGCCTGGGCCGAGCCGGTCATCCAGGAGATGGTTTCGGCAGTCGTAGACGTTGCTTACGAGCTGTCCACCCGCTGCCGGGAAGCCGACGACATCCCCGGCGCCCTGTGGGCGGCCAAGCGCGGCCTGCTCGCCGCCGAGGAGAGCGAGATGCTGCACCGCCAGATCTTCCTCGCCCACCATGCCGCCGGCGACATCGACGCCCTGCGCGAGGCTGCCGCCCGTCTCGCCCGCATCAACGAACAGCTCCTTGGCGGCGTCGACATGGAAGCCGAGACCGCCGAGCTCCTGCGCAACCTGCTGCCCCGCCCCGTGACCCGCGCCCGCTGAGGGAAGGGTTCCAGCGTGCCCACTCCGACGACCGAGCTGCACGACGGGCCGCTGGCGCGCCCGCCACGTACTGGAGGCCGAGGCTGGCACCCTCGCACGGTAGGGAATTCGGCCCCGGGACACATGTGTCCGTGACGTGACAGCGGGACGCTCACGTGGCCTGGTCTGCTTTGGGCGCAGCCCAGGAATCGTCAGGGCGCGGCTGCTGCTGCGGTGCCGGAACGCACGCGCACTGCACCGTGGCTGACCTGATGGAAGCCGAACCGGTCGCCGCCGCGGAAGGACAGCAGGAGGGCGAGCAGCAGCGGGCCGTTGGGGACAGCGGCTCTGCACCGGTGCCGAAGCCTGGGAGCGGCGGATAGCGGCGCTCTCTGCCTCCGAACTGAACTGCGCCGCCGATGTGGGAGTGGGCTTCAGACGCCTGGCGTCATGCGACGACTGCGCGACGTGGTGCGGAGTGGGCCGGGCGGGCGTGTGCCCTCGCTGCTACAAGGTGCGCCTGGCTTTGTTCACGAGTTTTGGCAGCGGATGTACGAGGCCTTGAGCAGCACGCCGATGTGGCGGTGTTCGATGTTCATGAGTAACGACAGCACATACGCCCGGGGTTGCAGCAGATAGGTGCGCTGAGGGGTTCCCGTTGGCCAGCGCCGATGACCGGGTGGCATTCGCGAGGGGGATCGCTGCATGCGGATTCTGATCATCACCGCGGGTTCACGGGGTGATGTTGCGCCCTTCACAGGCCTGGGGCGGCGCCTGCTGGACGCGGGCCATCAGGTCGCCGTGGCCGCTCACTCGTCCTTCGCCGCACTCGTCGGCGGGTGCGGTCTCGAGTACCGGCCTGTGCCGGGAGACCCGCAGGGGCTGCTCCGGGCCTGGTCCCGGGCAGCGTCGCGGGAGGAGTCCCGGGCGCTGACAAGGGCGTATGCGGATGGGCTCGCCGACGGGGTGGTGGAGGCCGTGGCGGGCGGAACCGACCTGGTGCTGACCGCCTTCGGCCCGGCACCGCTCAGCCGAACGGCCGGCGAAGCGTTCGGCATCCCCGTCATCGGCACCTACCTCGTACCAGCGTTCGCCACCAGACAGTTCCCGCTGCCCGGCGCGCGGGACGCCGACGGCCTGGGGCCGGAGGGCAACCTCGCCGCGGGCCGTGCAGTGGAGAGGCGGGCGGAAGGGCTCTTCGCGGGCGCCGTGACCCGGCTGCGCGCACGCCTCGGGCTGCCCGCCGACGCGCCGTCGGCACCGGAGGACACCGGGCCGGTCTTCCACGGCTTCAGCCCGCTGGTGGTGCCCCGCCCTGAAGACTGGCCGTCCCGGGTCGAAGTGGCGGGCTACTGGTGGCCCGCGCGGCCGTACCGCTGGCAGCCACCGGCCGAGCTTGTCGATTTCCTCCAGACGGGTCCGCCTCCGGTGTTCATCGGGTTCGGCAGCATGGCGCCGGGGCAAGGGGAACAGCTCAGTGAGCGGGTGGCCGCGGCGGTGAAGCGGGCGGGCGTGCGCGCGGTGGTGCAGGCGGGGTGGGCCGGACTGAGCGGGTGCGGCGCCGACGTCCTGGCCGTCGGCGACCTCCCGCACGACTGGCTGTTCCCTCGCACCGCCGCCGTCGTCCATCACGCCGGGGCAGGCACCACCGCAGCCGGACTGCGGGCCGGAGTACCCGCCCTGCCAGTCCCCGTCATGGCCGACCAGCCTTTCTGGGCGTCTCGGCTATGCCAGCTAGGAGTTGCCCCCCGGCCTCTGCCGTTCCAGGACCTCACCGCCGAAGCCCTCGGTGCCGCAATCACGGCCTGCCTGTCCGAGCCGGCCTACCGCCACTGCGCGGCCGCACTCGCCCACCGCATCGCCGCAGAGGACGGCGCCGCTACTGTGCTCGCCCACATCGGCTCAGGAGGCGCCGAGTGAACCCGAGGAATGCTCCATCGCCGTGCTGCTGTGCCAGGCTCTTCGAGACCCTTTACTGATGATCTCTGCGTGGTGTCGCCGAGCTATCAGAAAGAACCGCAGTTCAAGGCCCAAGCAGCCGCGCGACATCACGCCCGAAATCTCAGTAACGCATCCGGTGCTGCCGAAACTCGCGACAATTCGAACGCCGCCGCACCCCAGCCACCTCCCGAAGTCGTGAGCAAACGCCGCCCAAAGTCGTGAACGTAACAGTGCGCTAGAAGGCCCGGCGGGGCGGGGCATGGATGGAGTTTGATCGCCCTTCAGGCGGTGCTGGAGAGGGTGTCGGAGCGGCCGCTGGAGGAGCTCGTACGGGTGGGCATCACCGGCCCTCTGGGCATGGCGGCCACGGGCTTCGGCCCGGTCGGTGCGGTGGGTGCGGTGGGTGCGGTGGGTGTGGCCGGCGCGGGGGTGGTGGCCGCCACCGAGGACCAGCGCAGGCCCTGGGCGAAGCTCGACCGCGGCATGCTGTGCGGCGAGGTTCACGACGAGAACGCGTACGCGCTCGGGGGCGTCGCGGGCCACGCGGGGCTGTTCTCCACGGCCGGTGACCTGGCGGTGCTGTGCCGGACGCTGCTGGGCGGCGGCACGTACGGCGCGGCGCGGATCCTGACTCCGGAGTCGGTGGACGCGCTGGTGGACCCGCCGGGGCTCGGCTTCGGGGTCGACCAGCCGTGGTTCATGGGCGAGCTGGCGGGCCACGGGGCGGCGGGCCACACCGGTTTCACGGGCACGAGCCTGATCCTCGACCGCGCCACGGACACCTTCCTGATCCTGCTGGCCAACACGATCCACCCCCGCCGCCGCCCCGCGAACAACGCCCCACGAGCCGCGGCCGCCACGCGCCTGGCTCGGGCTGCCCGGCCGTGAGGGGCCATCCACCTGGGCCCCTTCGCTTCGCTCGGCAAACAACGTTGAACCGTCGACAGTTCCAGGATTCACGTCATGGCGCTGAGAGTTCAGGACATTGAAAATGTCCGGAGTGCGCGCCGCGAAGCCCGACGTTACGGTGGACGTGTGACGGCTGGGGGGGTCTCCAACACCAAGGAGCTCACCATGACGTACACCGACATGGAAGTCCTGGAAGAAGAGGTCGACCAGTCCAAGATCTTGCGGACAACCGCTGACTACACCATCGGCGGGCAATCCGTCCGCTCCACGACCGAGTCATACCGCCATGCTTGGCCCAATCGAACGAACGGCGTGCGGATCTTCAGATTGGGCGGCTGGCCCGAGATGCGCCCGGACTCCAAGGTGTGGATCGCCGCGACGCAAGCGCTAGTCCTCGGCGACGGCACCGCTGGCGGACACCTCGGAGACGCCGTCTTCACCGTCCACAACATCGTCCCCGAGAACGGCCAGGTCCGGTTCCGCCTCAACATTGCCTGGGGCGAGCCCCTCCCAGTCATCACCGACTTCTGGGTCATCCACTTCACCTGACACGCCGGCAAGCATCCGCCGCATCTGCCGGCACCCACAGCGGCACAACCCGGTAACCCGCATCTCTACGCGGCCGGCAGGGCGGCGAACTGGCGAACTGGAGCACCGGCCAGCCGGTAGCTCGAGCTCGGTCACGGCCCTGTTCTCGTATCGCTACGGCGAACGGACATGTAGCGCTGTGTGATTGCCCTGGTCCTCGTTCCCCCTGGCTGGGCGCCTCGTTGAGCTGTACGAGTGATCTCGGTCGGGGTGGAGGGGTACGGGGTGCGGCAGGATTGGGAGCCGGAGGACCTGATCGAGGTCTGGACGCTGCTCGAAGACGACATGAAGCGGGTCCGGAACAAGTCCGGGGCCACCCGGCTCGGCTTCTCGCTGTTGCTGAAGTTCTTCGAGGTGGAGGCCCGGTTCCCGGGGTCGGCCAGTGGTGTCCCTGCCGACCATGCTGGTCGCCTTCGCCCGCTACAGCCGTGACGGCAGCTTCACCGTCCTGCGGGCCAACCTGCGCTTCACCCTCGTCCTCGCCGCCGGCTCCATCGCCGGCACCGCCACCATGGAGGGCCGGGCGATGTTCGGGATGCTGTCCGTACTGGCAGGACGACCCAGGCGGGCTACACCTCGATCAATTGGCCAGCAGGATCGGTGACAGCGTTCTTACCGGCACCCATTGTTGACCTCGACGACCCTGCGGGACCGGGGCCATCCCCGCGCATGTGGGGAACAGCCGATCCGGCCCAGCATCTCGAAGGGCGTCATGGGGCCATCCCCGCGCGTGCGGGGAGCAGAAACGAGCCGGGCCCTCCGCAGGGTCCGGCTCGGGACCATCCCCGCGCGTGCGGGGAGCAGGCGCCGGTCTCATCCGGAGCCTCGACGATGACGGGACCATCCCCGCACGTGCGGGGAGCAGCTTCTCGCACACGCCACCGCCCAGCAGGCCTATGGGGCCATCCCCGCGCGTGCGGGGAGCAGATGACGCCGGGCGGAATGAAAGCACCGACCTCGGGGCCATCCCCGCGCATGCGGGGAGCAGCCGATCCAGTCCAGCATCTCGAAGGGCGTCATGGGGCCATCCCCGCGTGCGCGAGGAGCAGGGGCCCTGTGATCACCATGATGGCATCCGCACCGGGACCACCCCCGCGGGTGCGGGGAGCAGGCGCTCAGGGCGGCGGGCTTGTTGTCGAGGTTGGGGCCATCCGGGCGCGTGCGGGGAGCAGGCGCCGTCGGCCAGCTGCCGGCACTGCTCCGCGGGACCATCCCCGCGCGTGCAGGGAGCAGTTCGTCAGTCGTCGCTCGCGAGCTACGGCCAGAACAGCTTCACCGACTCCGGCGCCGGCCGCTGCGCCACCACCTTCGGCGGCTCTACCGTGTAGCCCAACTTCCGCAGCACCTCCACCGCAGCCTCCGGCACATCCCGAACCGCTGACTTCACCTGTGTCACCCGCCACTCCCGCAAGCTCTTCTCAACCACGGCACGCCAGCCCTCGACCGTGTCGATCGCGAACTCCCGCTTCAAGAACAGGAGCACATCCTCAAGCGCCGGCCGCATCCGGTGACCGCCAACCGGCAGATGCATCTCTGCCAACCGGGGAAGTTTTCGGCTCTGCATCCCATCCCGCGGTCTGCCCGCTTCCGCCAGGCGCAAGAGAAACGCGATCTCATCCCTATGCGCGTGCACCTGCACATGAGCCCCTGGTGGCTCCTTGCTGTCCCGTTCATACTCGAAACGCAGCAGAGGGTCGGGAACCCCTACATAAAAGAGGCGGATGTCCGCCTGGTGCGTCGCCAGGAAGGTGTTTGACCGGTCACTGCAGCAGAAGTAGCGGGCCATCAGGCTCAGGCACTGCTCGCCGTTGACGCTGATCGGAATTCGAAGGATCTTCTCATTGTCGTCTATGGGTGAGACGCGGATACGCGAGCCCGTGTTGAGGGCACGAAATGGCGGGATGCCCGCACCGAGCACACCCCGCGTCAGACAAGTGAGCTCGTCGGCGAACTCCGTCGCCAAAGCCTCAAGTTTGGCCGCTGCAGTCGTCACCTGCGAGAAGGTAGTCGATGCCCTCGATGGTGTGCCAAACGTCCAGATGCTCGAGGCTGAGGTTGTACGTCGAGGCTCGCTCGGCCAGTTCCTCGTAGCTCATGTGCACCTCCTCCAGGAGGCGCTCACGCTGCTCACGAAGCTGGTCCCGTGTCTTACGAATCATCGTCGACATCGCACACTCCCCAGATCGATGCCCCATAAGTGAAGCAGGGTCCACTGACAACGATGCTGGAACCCTTAAAGGTTGTCACCCGAGCGGGTCACATCCTGTATGTACCCCTGGCACAAGGGCTCTGAGCTTGCTTGTGGGGGCGCGTGGAAGCGTCCAGATGGACATCGACGATGTCCATATGCGGCGGCTCACCCCCCGCCCGCGCGGGAAGACTCGCCGAGACCACACCCCCACGTCGTCCCGGCTCACCCCCCGCTCGCGCGGGGAAGATGAGTGGGGCCCACCACGCGGCAGGACGCGGCGGCTCACCCTCGCGTCGGCGGGGAGGACTGCGCCGCCCACGTGGTGCCGGGCATCGGGCCATCCCCGCGCGTGCGAGGAACAGTCACACCCTATTTACCGGCACTCCCGGTCAATGGGGCCATCCCCGCCTGCGCGGGGAGCAGTGACGGGAGATGTCGGAGACTCCCATCGGCCAGGGACCATCCCCGCGCAGGCGGGGAGCAGATTCTCAAGCCCGATATGGGAAAGCTCGTGTGGGGACCATCCCCGCGCGTGCGGGGAGCAGGCCGTCTCCGCGACCGTCGGCTCCGGTGTCCCGGGACCATCCCCCGCGCGTGCGGTAAGCAGGGCCGCGCCCCCCTGCGCCTCTGCCGGGTGGCAGGACCATCCCCGCGCGTGATTGTCGCCAATGGTGCGAGGCGGCTTGCCATTTCGGCTCACCCCCGGCTCGCCCGGGGAGACGGGGAAGCGATGAAATGTGACTGGTGGGGTGACAAAATGTCCGTCGTGGCAAGTGATGAACTCATTCCCTCATCAGGGCGTCGCGGACCGGATTGCCGTGTGCCTCATCCGATGTGAAGATCTCTTCAGCCTGGTCGACCAGCCACCCACTGCCCTGCTTGACCAGGCGGAGGGCTTTCTTCGTGGTGGTGGTGCTGTTGGGCCAGATGAGCGTGTACTCGACCCGCACGCCGGTCCCGGCCGGGCGGTCTCCGATGGCTGGCACCGTTACCGCTCCGCCGGCTTTGGCACGGCTAGTTTTGGCCCGGTCCGGGCCGCTTGCAGACGGCGTCTTCCTCGGCGGGATGATCGAGCCGTCCGCACGCCGCAGGGGCGGGCCGCTGCTCTCGCTCGGTGACGGGGAGGCGGTGGGTGTTGCCTCCGTGTTGTCGTTCACGCACGTGTGGACGGTGCCGTGGCGGTACCGCTCAGTGCGCATCTGGCACGCCCGCCGCCAGTCCTGGTCGTTGAGCGCTTCCTGGTACGTGCGGGCGAATTCCTTGGCAGATGCTTGGGTCTTCACCCCGTTGCCGCCCGCACCGGGGTTCTTCTTCCCCTCGGCGTTCGACGAGCATCCGGCGATGACGAACACCACGGCCGCCACCGCGACCGCCGTAACTGCGCGTCTCATCCCCATCCCCCAGTTTCACGCTCAAGAGACGGTGTTGAACAGCACCTTGATCCTATCCACCAGGCCCAGGGCATCCTCGCCCAGCCAAGCACGCTGGGATTCTCCCTGCTCAAAGCCTGCGGAGCACCCGCGCGTCTGCGGGGAGGACGGCCAGGCACAGAGTTCGCCCCCTTCTCCTTGCGGAACACCCCCCCGCATCGGTGGGGAGGACGACGACGATGGTTTCGCCATCCGAGGGGCGGGCTCCCCGACGAGGAGGTGTTCCGCAAGATGATCAGAACCCATCGCTAGCAGTAGCCAGACGGGCCCGTGCCTCCATTAGAGCGAAGCCGAGCAGGTTCTGACCACGCCACTGGGACGGCTCGGTGGCACGGTCGTCGGAGGCGCCGAGCCCGATTCCCCACACCCGGTCGCGCGGGCTGGCCTCGACCAGCACCCGGTTACCCGTACCGAGCAGGTACGCGCGCAGGGCAGGGTCCTGCCCGAACTTGGCGACGTTGCCCGCGAGGACCAGTTCGAACCGGGCAGCGGCCCAGCGCACCTCGTCGAATGCGCGGACCAGTCGCCCGAGGTTCTTGGCCTCGGCGGGTGTGCGCGCCTCGAGAATCGCCGGCAGCGACGCGTCGTCACCGAACAGGCGGGCCTTACCTGCCATCATCCAATGCTCGGCGCTTGCGTACTTCACGCCATCCACGGTGAACGGGGAAGGCCACCACTGGCTGAGCGCACCCGGCCCGATCGAACCGTCCCCCTGTGGCTGATGCCCCCAGAACATCAGCCACTTCGGTCGCGCTCCGGCAGCAATGGCCGCCCTGAGCTCTTCTCGGGAGCGGGCATGGACCGGGCTCTTCGTCTCGATCGTCTCCATGACAGGGATCCTCCCAGCCACCACCCACAACAGACGTACGGATTTCCACCACGCAACCGGCACGGAGCGGCCTCCTGTGTCGGACAAGGGTCCCTCCGACCTATCGCCACCGCGTTCATTGCCGGACCCCGCGTCGGCGGGGAGGACGTTGGCGCGCATATGGGCCTCCAGTCAGGTCCGGGAACGCCCCCGCGTCGGCGGGAGGACATGATCCCGAACCCGCAGGTTCCCGGAACCGACGGAACACTCCCGCGTCGGCGGGGAGGACACTCCTTCGGGACCCGAGTCGGCGAGGATGCACCAGGGTTCGTACCGCGATAGCACGAAGGCGCAGTCATAGCAGCTCTCCCGGACCGTACCTACCACCAGACATCATCGTCCCGCTCAACGCTGTCCAAGCCGATTAGCCGACCGAGCTTGGCCAGTCCGTTGGCGTAGGGCAGATCCAGGAGCGCATCAAGTGCGTTCCCACTGCGCAGCCCAGGGATGCCGGGGCTTCGGACGGGCCAGTGCTTCTCCATGTCGGCCAGCGTCCGCACGAGCGTGATGAACGTATCCACCACGTCTGCAGCTCCCGGGCAGTGGGCAGCACCGGCGATCGTTAACTGCAAAGGCGCGTCGGCAGCTGGCACCCGTCGGGTGGGCTCAGGCCAGCCCACCAGAAGATGCGCCGGAAGCAGCCGCAGTGTCTCGACGGCGTCAATGCCGTACTGATCGAGCCGCTGGTCGATGGCGTGGAAGGTCGGCCACCCGGTATCACCGAAAGCCTCGAGCCAGACCACATGCAGCAGTCTGGCCTCGTTCTCGGTCTGAGGGGCCGGGAGGCTCTCAACGCCTGTCGCTTGTCGCTGCACAGCTCATTCTTACTGCCCAACTCCGACCGTAGTCCCGAGCGGGGAGCATGGGCCGTCCCATCGTCATCGCCGCCCGCGGCGCTGGCCCTAGTGACGGAAGCAGATGAGCAGGCCGCTGGCGGTGCCAACCGGGACGAGCAGGCGCCCGGGCCTGATCGCCTGACGGCCGGGGTAGAGCCGGTCCACTGCGGGCCGGTCTCCGCACCGCGTGTGAAAACAGGGTTCGTCCCCACCCAGGGTCCACTCCACCGGTGAACCACCCCGGGAGATGGGGTCGGCCAGCCGCGGCCCCGCAGGGAAGGATCAGACGCCGTAGCGCTCGGGCTTGGGCCGTCTGCGGTGATAGCTCACAGGGCGACCTTCGGTGCTTGAAGTTCGCGTGAATCGTGCGTGTCGTAGGCACGACGAGCTGCTTCGATGAGCGGCCCGTGTTGCCTTGACCAGTTGACGATGCCGCGCACGAGTTGGAGAAGACTTTCCCCCAGGGGTGTCAGCTCGTAAGTCACCCTTGGCGGTCGGCTATCGAAAACCCGCCGCTCGATCAGGCCATCCTGCTCTAGCCGTACCAGTGTCTCGGATAAGACCTTGGGTGAGACGCAGCCGATAGCTGCTTTGAGATCAGAGAATCTCGTTGCCCCAGTGGCGATCTCGTTGCATACGTGCATGGTCCAGCGTTCGCCTATACGAGCCAGCACGTGGCGTGCCGGGCATGACGCATTAGCCACCTGATTTCCCCCGTCGGCGTATGCGTTACTTGCGGGTAAGTATAGATCTTGTACGTGACCCTGTCACGGTGAAGTGGAACACACTTTCGATCTATAACTGGGGATCTCGTCGAACTCCACTGCGAAGGGATCCGCATGACAACTTCATCTGAACAGGTCACAGAGGTCCTCACCACAGCCGCCCAGACTGCTGAAGCCTGGGCCGCCGCGGGTGTCACCGTCCGCTTCGTCATCAGCGATCCGGAAGCTGACGTGGTTCTGGACCCGCAGGGCAAGGTGACCGACGCCCCGCCGACTCACGTGTTGCGGATCAGCTGGTCCGACTTGCAGGACATCGCGGCGGGACGGCGCAGCTTCCTGAGGTCAGTCACCGGCCGGCGCCTGACCGCGCACGGCCCGGTGATGCAGACCTTCGCCTTCGGGCAGGCCCTGTCGTCCTTCGAGCTTGGCGCTTGAGCGCTGAACGCCCCAGACGAGGAGAATCCATGACTTTCACGCACTCCCCTGCCGACCACCCGCTTCTCGACAGCTTCGAAGCCGACGTCCTGCGGACCGTGGTCTCCTTCTCCCGCGATGTGATCGCCCCTGGTGCCGCCGAGCGCGACAGCACCGAGAAGGGACAGGTGGACTGGGACACGGTCCGCGAGGGTCATGCCCTGGGTCTGCTGCGGATGGCGATACCCAGGGACATGGGGGGCCTTGGGCTGAGCAACCTCGCCGTCGCGCTCCTCGTCGAGGAGCTGGCCGCCGCCGACCCGGGGATGGCCTTGGTCTTCGGCGCAACAGGTCTCTTTCAGACGCCCATACTGATCAGTGGTGACTCTCGCCTGCAGGAGCGGTACTTGGCGCCGTTCCTGGGCAGTGAGCCCGTCCTGGCGTGCAACGCAGTGGCCGAGGAGCGCAACGGCACAGATCTCGTACTGCCGGACAACGCTCCCTTCGCGCAGGACATGACCAGCGCGAAGCGCTCGGGCAGCGAGTACCTCCTGAACGGCACCAAGCGGTACATCACCAACGCCCCGGCAGCAACATACGCCACGGTCATGGCGAACTTCGAGGGTTCGCCCGGGTCGACCGGTCTAACCTGCTTCGTCGTCGACCTCGAACAGGACGGGGTCGCCCGTGGGGAGATCCACGACAAGGTCGGCTACCGCACCGCGCCGGCTGGTGAGCTGGTGTTCACCGATGCCCGGGTTCCCGAGGAGAACATCATCGGTGAGGAATACGGCGGGTGGGACCTCAATGTCGCGGTCGGCAACCTCACCCGGGTGACGAGTGCGTCGGTTGCCACGGGCATTGCCCGGCACAGCCTGGAGCGCGCGATCGCGTGGAGTGGGCAGCGTAGGCAGGGCGGGCGCTTGCTGTACGAGCACCAGATGTCCGCGCGCAAGCTCGCCGACATGGCTGCTCGGGTCTCCGCATCCAGGGCGCTGTACCTCGACGCCGCAGTCAAGGCCGACAACGTCATCCCGACCCCGGCCTACGAGCCGGCGGTCGCCAAGCTGATCGCGGACCGCGCTGCTATCGACAACGCTGACGCCGCGATGGCTCTGATCGGTGCCCAGGCCTTCCAGCGCGGCGACGGCATGGACCGTGTTCTGCGCGACGCCTACGCGCCCCGTATCTATGAAGGCTCCCCGGAAGCGCTGGCACTTGTGATCACAGGTGATCTGTTCGGCCGGTCGGAGACGCGATGACGGCTGTGACAGCCGACCGCTACGCGGAGGAACTCCTGCGGGCCGGCATCGATCTGAGGCTGCCGGATCTGGAGGCGTCGCTGGCCGGCGATCCCGTCTTTCGCGAGGCCAGCCCTGAAGGACTGCTGACGCTGACCGTCCGCGGATCACAGATACCGGAGCTGTTCCTGGAGCGGATCTACCAGTTCCGGCTGGTGCAGTACCTGCAGCGCGGGTGGGTCAACGCCTCGGCAGTGGCAGCACGAGGACTGCGGACCGAGCCCTACGACGACCTGGCCCTGAGGGACTATCACACCCTTGTCGTGGAACGGGGCACTGGGCGTCTGCGCGGTTACGGCACCCTGGCCTCCTCGCGCGACCGCCAGGAGACCGCGCTCGGCGATCCGGCCCACCAGACGTTCGTCCTCGAGCGGGACTACGGCATCCGGCTGGCCGACCACCTTGGAAGGGAAACCCCCTCGTCCCTGGTGTGGGAGGGTAAGCGCCTGGTTCGCGACTACGCGATGCCCCGGTCGCAGTCCGCAGTCTCCGTCCCCTGGTGGGTCTACCTCGGCTGGGCGTCGGCCTGTCTGCGGGTGCTGGGCACCGAGCACGCGGCGATCGTGGGGGACGGCAAGTTCGATGGAGCCATCCACCAGCTGCGTCTGCTGGGCTTCAGCACGCAGACGCTGGATGTTGCCTCCCTCCCGCCTAACCCTTCGGACCTGTTTGCCCCTATGTGGGATCAGCAGGAACGCTCGTATCCCTTCATTCTCAGGTATGGAGAGGGGCTGGAGCCGACGCTGAAGCGTCTCCGGGCGGTGCTCACCTCAGGAGAAGATGGCTCGGTGCGCGCCCGGCTGGCCGAGTTCATGGAGGCAAGGGCATGAGCGTGACGGACGTCAGCACACCGCAGCAGGCGCGCGAGCTGGACGACGCACGGTTCTACGCGTCCTTGACCCAGCGCAACCAGGGTCTGATCCCCGCGGAGCTGCAGGAGAGGATCCGCCGGACACGTTTGCTGATCGCCGGCTGCGGTTCCATCGGGGGAGCCACCGTGCAGCCGCTCGGACGGATGGGATACACCCGGTTCGTACTGGCCGACGTGGGCTCCTATGAGCTCAACAACCTGAACCGCCAGAACGCCACCGTGGAGGACCTCGGCCAGAACAAGGCATCCGTCGGTGCCCGGTCCCTTCGTGCGATCAATCCGCACGTCGATGCGGAGGTCGTGCCCGAAGGGATCACCCAGGCCAACGCCGAGGCCCTGGTTGAACAGGCGGACTTCATCGTCGACGGCGTGGACGTCACCACGCCCACCGGTCTGGCCGCGAAGATTTGCCTGCACAAGGAGGCCTGCCGACAGCGCAAGCCGTTGGTGACGGCCTGGGACATGGCGGGCATGCTCGCGGCCCAGTGCTTCGACTACCGGGTGATCCGGAAAATCTTCGACGGACAGCTGGTCCCAGGTGATGAGGAGCGTCTGGCCACCTGGGAGGTGATCTTCCGGATCGCTCCTCGGGCACACATACCCGGCGAGATGTTCCGCGAACTCCGGCGGGGACTGACCAAGCCGGACTACAGCGTTCCGCAACTGGCCGAGGCAGCGACGCAGTTCGGGGCACTGGCCGTGCACATGGTCAATGTCCTGGTCGCGGGCCGGAGATTGCCTCCCACCGTCGCGGTCGATGTTCATCACGTCTCGATGACGCGGGGGCGCCGCATCGTCGACCACCTCGCTCGGCAGTGGGAGCGGGCTCGCTTTCTGGGCCACCTGCCGTCGGAGCAGGCCTGGAACGGATTCGCCCCTGCACCGGCCTACCGGGCGAGCCGCCAACTGTCACTACGCACGGCACGGACGGCACAGGAGAGAAAGGCGACATGAGTAAGGATTTCACTTACGCGGATGCCCGACTCGGGGGCATTCCGCTGACGAGCGAAGAATCTGCGCTGGTGGAGCGCACAGCGCTGGTGGTCGCCCAAGAGTACGAAGGGTGCTCACTGCACGACACAGACCTGCTGCATGCAGTGGAACTGGCCGCGGTGTCGCTCCCTGCCTCTGTACGACGGGCACTGATTTCGTTCCGGGACGTGGGGAACGCCAGCGGCTGCCTGCTGCTGACAGGCCTCCCGGTCAGCCCGTTGCCCGCCACTCCGGACCCGGCAGAGAACGAGCCGCCGTGGTCGGAACTTCCCGTGGCGACGCTGAGCCAGCTCATGGTCATGTCGGTTCTGGGTCGTTCCATCTCCTACACCGACGAGAAGTGCGGACACCTGGTGCAGGACGTCTGCCCGAAGAAGGGCGCCGAGAATCGTCAGGAGAACAGCGGCTCCGTGCTGCTGGAACTGCACACTGAAGACGGCTTCCACCCCAATCCTCCGCATTTCCTGAGCCTGCTCTGCCTCCGCGGGGACCATGACGGGGTCGCGGCCACCGTCACAGGAGGGATCGGCGACGTCCTGCCGAGTCTGGACGCCGAGACGGTTGCGGCGCTGCGACGACCGGAGTTCCGGACCCGTTTCAGCACCTCGTTTGTGCCGGACGAGGCAGTCGAAATGCTGACCGATCCCATGCCGGTACTGCACGGCTTCGGCGAGTACCCCGACCTTCGCGTGGACTTCAACGGGACGATCGCTACGACACCTCGGGCGCAGACGGCACTGGACCAGCTCGAGCATGCCATCATGCGCTCTCTCAAAGGGCTAGTACTCCGGCCGGGTGAGCTCATCATTCTTGACAACCGCCGCGCAGTGCACGGACGCACCGACTTCACCCCGCGATACGACGGAACAGATCGCTGGCTCCGGCGATCCTTCGTTCTCACGGATCTGCGACCGGTCAACGGCCACCTGGGCCAGGGCCGCAGCCACAACCCCGTGGCCACGGGGCAGAGCCCGCTCACGGGCGAGCCCCTGACGGTTGCCTGAACGTCGGCGGGGCCGGGCCCACGAGCCCGGCCCCGCCGCAACTTGCCGGAGGCCAACGGGCTGCACGGCGCGACCGCTCCCTGTCCGGCGGCGGATCACCCCACCTGAGGAAGCGGCCGGATCATCAACCCACGTGCGTCGGCGTTCTCGTCAGCCACGTTCCCCAGAACGCTATCCACCGTTGTCGCGGCCTCTTGGAAGACCTTTCGCCCCGCGGGTGTGAGCTGCACCTGAGAGCCGCGGCCGTCGCCCGGTGACGGTTTACGTGCCACGTACCCCTCGTTGACCATCTGTGTGACCAGCCGTGAGACCTGCGGCTGGCTTCGGGAGGTCCGGGAACTGACCTCTCCGAGGCGAATCCACGCGTGCTCACGCGCCATCACGTCCATGATCTCGTACGCACTCACACAGAGGCCGTGCCGTGCGGACAGTGCACGCTCGACCGCCTGGTTCATGTCCGCGCAGACGCGCACCAGGGACAGCCATTGGTCGGCAAGAGGAGTGTTCACCACACCTCGCAGTGTAGATCTGCCAACCCCTCTTGTCTATTCATGCGAATGAATGTAAATTGCGCCTTCGAAAGGAGACATCGATGACTGAGGCGATTTCACCCGCTGAGACAAGACAAGGGCAGGCCCACGCGCCCTGGACTCCGATGGCTGTCGTGGGAGTGGCCCAGCTGATGGTCATGCTGGATTCGACAGTGGTCAACGTGGCGCTGCCGTCGATCGGCGCCCAGCTCCCTGCGGACTCATCGGCTCTCCAGTGGACGATCAGCGCCTATGTCCTGGTGTACGGCAGCCTGCTGCTGTTCGGCGGCCGGGTCGCCGACGTGCTCGGGCGGCGCCGGTCATTCGTAACCGGGCTGGCTGTGTTCGCAGCCGCCTCGGTGCTATGCGGTTTGGCGTGGAACCAGGAGTTACTCGTCGCGGGCCGTGCGGTCCAGGGGCTGGGCGCCGCACTCCTATCTGCGGCGGCGTTGTCAATCGTGTTGGCGGTATACCAGATTCCCGAGCAGCGGAAGATCGCTCTCACGGCCTGGAGCGGTCTGGGCGTGCTCGGCGCGACCATCGGTGTGGTGCTGGGCGGCCTCATCGTGACTGCGATCAACTGGCGGTGGGCGTTTCTGATCAACATTCCGGTGAGCCTGGCCGCCGGTATCGGTGCCCTGCGGTCTCTGCCGGCTCTGTCGGCGACCGGCACTCGCCCCCTGAGACTTCCGACGGCGGCCCTGGCCACCGCAGGACTGGCCAGCCTGTCATTCGGGCTGATCCGGCTCCAGGACGGCATGACCACGACCGTGGCGTGGGTCAGTATCGGTCTGGCCGTGGTGCTGCTTGCGGTGCTGACCGTGTTGGAGCTGGGCAAGTCCGATCCGCTGCTGCCGCTTCACCTGCTGCGCATCCGGACCTACTGGCTCAGCAGCATCGGCCTGTTGCTCGCGGCTGCGGTGATGATCAGTAGTTCCTACCTGGCCAGCATCTACTTCCAGCGCGCCCACGGGATGAGTGCCTTCACTGCCGGCCTGTCGCTCCTGCCGATGGGGCTTGCGTCGCTGGTCGTCGCCTTCATTGTGCCCAAGCTCGTCAGTGCAGTAGGGCCGGGCGGGGTATACCTGATCGGTGCGGTCGCCCAACTCCTCGGCGCAGGTGTGCTCGCCACCGGAGATTCCAGCACGGCGGTGACGATCATTGCGCTGGCCGTCATCGGGGCGGGTCTGCCAAGCTGCTTCGCCCCCCTGTACGGCATCGGCAGCTCCCATGTGCGCATGGAGGAGTCGGGAGTCGGCTCGGGGTTGCTGAACACGTTCAACCAGACCGGTGCGGCTCTGGGCATCGCGGTGATCGGGACGATCTTGACGACCACCGTACGAGACCAGATGGACTCGGGCTCGTCCGCCGCGCAGGCGACGACCACGGGCATCGGGCACGGATTCCTGGCTCTGGCGGCCTGCGCCGTCCTCGCCGCTGGGGTCGCCCTGACTCTGCGGAGCCTGACCCGCACCCCCAAGTCGGCCACACATCAGTCCTGAAGGGCTCACACTATGACCACCGCTACCGGCGAAACTCTCGCACGCGACACGGTCGAGGAAGCGATCCAGCGCTCCCGCGCCGCGTCTGACGAAGTCTCGGAGGAACTGGGGATCTTCGTCACCCCGCTTCACGACCAGGCTCTGAGGGCACATCGTGACAAGCCCAGTCAGGGGCCGTTGATGGGGGTGACCCTCGGGGTGAAGGACATCATCTTCGAGTCCTCGGCCCCGACCACGGCACAGAGCAACGTGGCTCTGGCGGACTGGCCTCACCAACAGCCTGAAGCCACCGTGGTGACCCGGCTGAAGCAGGCCGGAGCAGTCGTGGTCGGCAAGACCGCCACCATGGAGTACGCATTGGGCGTCCAGGATGGATCCGGTCCCCGGCCCATCAGCCGGAACCCCTGGTCACCCGAGCGCTGGGCTGGAGGGTCCAGCTCGGGATCAGGCAGTGGAGTGCTGACCGGCTGCTTCGACGCCGCGATCGCCACCGACACCACCGGCAGCCTGCGCATCCCCGCCGCCTACACCGGGACGACCGGACTCAAGGCCACGCGCGGACGTGTATCGAACGCAGGCGTCTACCCGCTTGCGTCATCCCTGGACACCGTTGGACCGATCGCCGGCTCGATCGATCTGTGCGCCCGCCTGCTCCAGGTCATGGCAGGGCCTGACCCGCGCGACCCGTGGGCGTCACACGCCCCGGTCGGAGACTACATCTCGGCCTTGGACGAGGACGTGGACGGGCTGCGGATCGGTGTCGACACCCTGGTGGACCACGCGGACGCCGGCGTGGACCCTGCCCAGCCGGAGGTCCTTACCCAGGCGCTGAAGGAACTGGACTCCCTGGGAGTGCGGCGCTCGACGGTTCAGGTCCCCTCTTACCCCATGCTCAACGTGGTGGGGAATGTGATCATGCTGGCCGAGGCCCATGAGGTCCACCACGACATGCTGGCACAGGATTGGGGAGGCTATGGGCGAGGAGCCCGCTGGGTGTTCTCGGCAGGCGAGTCGATCAGCTCTCGTGACTATCTCCGTGCTCAGCGGGTTCGTGACGCGCTCACCGTTGAGATCCAGTCGTTGTTCGAGCGGGTCGACCTGCTGATCACTCCGACCTGTCACCTCGGCGCACCGCCCCTCGACCGGATGCACCCGCTGGACCCGTCGACGTACCTGGGTTCAATGCACACCACAGCCTGGAGTGTCACTGGTCACCCTGTAGCCGTAGTTCCGATCGGCTTCACCCAGGACGGTCTTCCCCTGTCCATGTCGATCGTGGGTCCCCACTGGGCCGAAGAGCGAGTCATCAGTCTTGCCAGCGCATTTCAGCGCATCACCAATCACCACCAACAGCGTGCCGGATCGGGGGAAGGATGAGGATGAGCATCAGCCAGATGGACGACCTGAGCGACGAAGACCGCGAAGCCGTAGCTGGGGCGGCCCAAGTAGTGCAGCAACTCTCGGCGGCACTGGGGCAGGTCCGCTGTGATGTAACGCGCTCCGTGCGCGCCGGTCTCGCCCCTGATGGTGATCCGAGCCAGACGAGCGCCTAAGGGCTGCACCCTGATTTCGAGCGCCACTTAAGAGATTCAGATAAACAGACAAATATCGGCACTCCCGGTTGGTTCCGGACTCGACTGTCCCCGGGCCTCACACCTATGGCCTGCGAGGAAGATCGCTCGACTGAAGCCCTGCAGTACCTTCCTCTGAGACGCATCCACCGCCGCGTGTCCACCCCGAGACCGGCCCTGACCAGGATCCCCCGTAACTGGTCAGGGCCACCATCATGCGTGCGGGCCGTGAGCGGCCAGTTCTAGTTCTCCGGGAAGCCCAGGGCTTGGGGCCTGACCTGGCAACTGGGCCCGCCCGCGCGGGGGGCAGCCACCATCCCGCCCAGACAGAACGCCATGACACCAACGTCAGCCGGTTGACATCCATAGGGGCATCAAGACCCGCTCGCGGGCCTACACCTGCGCACCTCGATGATCTGGATCAAAGACCTCACCCGGACGACCACCCAATGATCACGACTCGATACGCGCCCTAGCCCTCCGGACTCCGGGCTACAGGAGTACCGGCAGGGACTCGAGACCGCGCATCAGCCGAGTCTGACGCCACTCCAGATTCTCGCTGGGGACGGCGAGCTCGAGTCCCGGGAAGCGGGTGAGTAGCGCGGTTAGCGCAATCTCGCCTTCGGCTCGGGCGAGGGGGGCGCCCAGGCATCGGTGGATGCCGTGCCCGAAGGCCAGGTGCGACTTGGAGTCCCGGGTGAGGTCGAGCTGGTCGGGCATGGGGAATTGCGATGGATCGCGGTTGGCTGCTCCTGGAGCGATGAGGACCGGGACGCCCGCCGGGATTTCGGTTGCGCCGATGGTGAGGGCTTCCGTGCTGTAGCGGAAAGTTGCGATGCCGATGGGGGCGTCGAAGCGGAGCAACTCATCCAGGACGGTGGGGATGAGCTGCGGGTTGTCGTGCAACCTTGCGAGGGTGTCGGGGTGCTGGATCAGCGCGAGGATCGCGTTGCCGATGAAGTTGGTCGTCGTCTCGTGGCCGGCTACGAGTAGCAGCACAGCCAGTGAGAGCACTTCGTCTGCCGTGAGCTCGCCCGCATCGCTGCGTACAAGGAGGTCGTGCAGGAGGCCGCCGTCCGGCTCGCTTCGCTTCGCGCCGACGAGGTCGGCCATGTAGCCGGCGATGGCATGGGAAGCAGCATCGATCCGATCAGGCTGGCCTGCCGCGAAGAGCTCGTTCGACCACTGCGCCACCATGGTCCGGTCGGCTTCCGGCACGCCCAGCAGCTGGCAGATCACCGTGACGGGGAGCGGCACTGCGAGGCCGGCCACGAGGTCGACCTGTTCGCCGGGTGGCCACGCGTCGAGAATGGCGTCGACCACCTGGGCGATGTAGGGGCGCATACGCGCCACGGGACCAGGAGTGAAGGCTGGCCCCGCGGCGCTCCGCAGCCGTGTGTGCTGCGGAGGGTCGGTGGCCAACATGTTCTGGGAGACCGCCGGGTGGAGTTTGCGAGCCGATGGCTGACCGGCGAAGAAGCGCGCGGTGTCCTTCGACAGCCGAGGGTCGACGAATGCTTGCCGGGCCTCGGCGTAGCCGGTGACAACGTAGCTGTAGCGCCCCTTCGAGCCGGTGGGCACTTTGTGTACGGGGGCTGCGCTGCGCAGACGGGCGAACGTCGCGTACGGGTCCTTGAAGAACTGAGGGTCCTGCAGCGGGTCGGTCATGATTTTGAGACCGCGTCAGTCATCGTCGGCTCAGCGGCAGCGACGCGCACGGTCTCGTTGTCCGCGTAGGCAGCGGCGATCAGGAGGAGCCACTCGGTCTCCGCCGGCAGACTGCCTTCCCGGGAAGGGGCCTCGGGAGCGGGCGGGGCCTGCTCCTCACAGGGCTCGTGCTCGCTCTTCTTCGCGCGGATGGCGGCCGTGATCACTGCGGCTTCGACGATCGCTGCTCCTTCGGGGGTGCCGTGCAGCCCCTTGGCGGCGACCAGCTCCTGAGCGCGCTCTTGCACCTGCAGTGAGCGGTAGGGGCGGAGCGCCAGCACGCTGTCTTCCGTCTCGATTACTCGGCGGTGAAGGAGGTAGTCGGAGTCGTCATACTGCTCGCCGGCGCGGGAGATGCTGTGGTCGAGAACGACCTCTGGAGCCACGGCAGTCAGGTCCTCCCAGAGGTGCGCGAGCGCGGCGGAGGACTTGGTCTCCCAGCGGCGGCGCAGGAACTGGCTGACCGGCCAGAGCACGGCGGGCAGTGTGAGGCCGACGGTGATGAGGAGAACCGCCAGGGCCGGCGCGGTCACGCTGAACGTGCAGCGGAACGGGGCGATGGGGGAGGAGCACCTGGAGCCGTCGGGGATGAGGTTCAGGCGGAGCCCGATCGAGACGAGCGCGACGACCTTGTACGCGGCGTACATCAGGGCGAAGACACACCCGGCTGCTGTTATGCGGAGTCCGACGCGCTGGCTGCGGCGGCGTGAGCGCTTGGCCTGCTTCCAGGTCTGCAGGAGGAAGTCCTCGGCGGTGTAGCCGAGGTAGGAGATGTAGATCAGCACGTAGAACGCGTAGAGAGTGGCGGAGCGGTTGGCCATCTGCTCGGCAGTGAACAGCGCGGTCATGCCGGCTACCGCGATGACGAGGAGGATTACGCGGAGGCGGGTCTGTCGCCGGGCCTGCTCCGGTTCCAGGTTGAGCTGGAACATGAAGGCCAGCACGGCGGTGGCCGCGCACAGTGTGAATGAGTTGCTCATCAGCCTCGCGACCTGAGGGATGACCCCGTCGACGGTGTTCTCCACGATCGGCGCGTAGGACGCGAACGCGAAGGCGAACGAGGCCAGTAGCGCGGCCATTGCCCAGGTGCCTAAGGGCCTGTGCCCGCCTCGCCCTCTGACCCAGTAGCCGGCAGCGAGGAGGAGGGCGATGGCGACGCCCGAGAATATGAGGTTGATCATGACTTGCGGCGAACCTTCTTCGGAGGTTTGGCGAACAGGGCTTCCCACCGCTCGGGACCCTTCGCGGGGTCGTCGGGGGGGAGCTGGCGCCCGCGGTAGATGTGCTGGCGGATGACGGTGGCCATCATTTCCGCCTCGCGTTCGTCTTCTGTCGTGTAGCTGGTCCGCCCAGACATCCGCTGGACGAGGGTGGGATCGAAGCCGATGGCGTCGAAGGCGTCCTCGTTCAGCTCAAGGCTGCCGGGGTGGTCACAGATGACGTGGCTGATCTCGTGCGCGAGGATGTGGTTCTTGTGCAGAGGAGACGTTCCGTCTTCGTAGAAGAGAAGGTCCGCCTCCTCCGTCTCAAGCCGGATGCCGCAGGGCGCATCCATAAGGCCGAGCGTTTTTAGTGGCTTGAGGATGATCGGCTTCCCGCGCATGGTGGCGACGGCGTCGCGCAGGTCTCGGGTACTGCAACGGTGTGGCAGATGAAGTGCTCGTACGCGCTCTTCGCACTGGGCGCGGAGCTGCTCATGGTCCATACCACGTTCCCGAAGGTGGCGAGAGTCATGGCCTATTGGCTGCAATTTTGCGGCGCCGATCTGCGGGCCGCGGGCTGGCTCCTCAACGAGTCGAAACCCTATGCGCTCAACTTCCGCCAGCCAAGAGGACCTTTGGCCACATGACCCCTGAGACAACGTAGAGGGCCGAGGCTAGTTGTCCAAGTCGAGATCGTCGTCCGCCTCGTCGCCGGTTAGGCCCTCCAGGCGCCGGGCTTGCTCGATGACGGTGGACACCATCTCCAAGCTGTCCGTACTCAGACCTCTCGCTCGGAGAGCTACCTTTTTGACATTTTTGTCCCTCATTGCGGCGAGAACGGCGATTTTCGCCTTTGCCTCCTCGGCCTCGTCCTCGTCGAAGAAGTAGCCGGCCTTGACTCCGAAGAAGTTGGCCAGAGCCTTGATGGTGGGGTAGGTCGGGTTCCTCGTGGGCTCTGTCCGCAATTGCTGGATCGCGCTCGCCGTGAGGTTTTTGGCCGGCTTGCCTGTCACTTCGGCGGCTTCGGCGTTCGCCTCTCTGATCCCGTCCGCCACTTCGGCGTAGGTGTACGGCCCTCGACCTGGGGGGTGGACGTTCTTGAACAGGTAGTCCAGTTTCTCCGCAAAAGTCGCAGCCGCGATCGTCACGTGGGGGTCTTCGCTGGCTGCGGCGGGATCACGGTCCGTCACGATCGGTACATCCTTGTCATGATCAAAAAAATCAACGGTGGTGGCGGCGCCTTTCGTTCAAGGCCTAACTGTAGTTGACGGAACTCCGCAACTGGGGTGTACGTTGATCCTGAGCGGATGCGCCACCGCAGTGTTCCTGTCCAGGTCTAGGGCTCAAAAACCTGGGCGCGAGTGGCCGAACTGCTCGTAGTAGGCAACCCCCATCCACGGGTGGGGTGTTGGACGGGGGACAAAACGGGGGGATCGCATGCAGGCTGTACGGACCTCTCGGGGCCCTTATGGCTGGCAGACCGCGGGACCCTAAGTCACACGCGGTCGCCGGACCCGACCAACTGTTGGACTGAGAAACCCGTTGGCCGGGTCCGGCTGATCCCCGCAATGGAGACAGCGTGATTTCTACAGCACTTCCTGCCCGCACGCAGGTCGTCCAGCGCTCTCGGCGTCCGATCGTTGCCGCAACGGCAGTGGCACTGGGTGCGGGCATCCTGTCCGCGCCGAGCGCGAACGCAGCAGACAAGTGGGGCCCTGTCTACCTGATGGCGGACAGCACCAGTAAGCCGGACAGCTCTCACACCGGGGCGTACGGCCCGCCCGGACAGGCCCTGCCCGGAGTCACCGGCCTGGCGTACCGTGCCGATCCCGAGCTCGATGGTCCCGAGAGCGCCGGCAGCTACGGCCCGGCCAAGGAGTTCACCTCCTGGACATCGAAGGCCACCGGCAAGCAGGCATCCGCCCAGGACGTCGCCCGCGCCGCCTACGTGCTCTCGAAGTGGGGCAGCAGCGGAACGTGCTGACGCCAGAGAAGTCGCCCCAGCACCGACTTGGCTACCTGATCCGAGAGCTGCGCAGGGTCCGCGGTATGTCCATGCGGGGCCTGGCCGCCAAGACCTTCGTTTCGCACTCCACAGTGCAGCGATGGGAGAACGGCGAACGGCCTCCGAAGGAACGAGTCGAAGCAGAACTGATCGACAGGGTGCTCGGCGCCGGCGGACTCCTGATCGAGCTGTGGCAGGAGATCGGTCGGCACGTCTCCGACCCCGGTCATGTATCCGATCCGGCCGCCCATGTATCCCAAAAATCGAGGGACCTGGCCACAGCCGCGTCCCAGAAGGCAGCGTCGGACAGCGAGGGGATCTTCGTCCCCGCTCGTCTAGACGATGGAACGGTGGCACTTGTGGCACTCGATCGACGCGCGCTGCTGCGCGGTGGGGTGGGGATCGGTGCAACTGCGGTTGCCGACTTATCCGCTCCAACAGCTGCCATGATCACTGCTTCAGAAGATCCGTTCGGTTTCGCAAGGAGCGTCACCGAGAACTGTTCTTTTCGACTGTCCCGCCCTGTCCCTGATTACGGTGTCGACTGGCAGGCGCTCATCCCAGGCAGTCGCACCATGCTCGGCAAAGTGCTTGGCCTGGCGTTCCGTCAGCGGTCGCTGAACCAGCGGCGACACGGCCGCCTCTGGCGGCTCAGAGCGCCCCGCTGGGGGAGTATCGTGTCTGCCACATTGATCAATAAAAGCGATGGCCCCCATTACCTCGACCTTAGGCAAGTCGAGTGGGGGCCACTGGCCGGAGGACCTTGTAGGAGGGGTCCGAAGGCCTACCGACCACCCTTTGTTGCTACCCGAAAGGTGATCGACGTGGATCAGGGTACCCGTACCCCGCCCCATACACACAGCACCCCGCCGTGGGGTCAGCGACGCATGCGTGAGCGCTGGCCCGTCGGCGGGGTGTTCGCGTTTATTCCCGCTGTTCCCGTACCCGCTATGAGGCGCGCCTCTGGTGCGGAGGGAGTTGGGATGACGTAGGCCTACGGGGGCGGCGCCCGCGCTTGCCGGTCTTCTTGCCGCCCCGGGGCGCTCGGCTCCTCGGTGATGCCAGTCACCTGAGCCCAACGCCCATCTGCTCTCCGTATGGCCTGCCAGGGCCTCGCGGAGGTTCTGATCGTCCCGGTGCCAGCCGGTAGCGATCAGTTCGATTTCGGTTCTCCAGAACCCAGCCCCACAAAAGCGGGGCTTTGTGCTGCCTATCGTCAAGCGATCGGAGCCGTGCTCATCATGCAGCACAGTGTTGCCCTTTGTCAGCTCAGGCATGCCCGGATGGCGAGATGCCTGTCAAGCTTTCGATCAGTCCGCCCTTGCTGCGCTACGCCATGCCATGACGCAGTGACGGCGCGTACGGACATGCATCGCCAGGAGGGTCCGTGAACATGCGGGCGGTGGCAGCCGCCGCTCCGTTCATTCCGGGGCAACGGCGGCCGCAGCCGCGGCTGCGGCCGGTTCCGGCACAGATAACGCCGACGCAGGCGGGCCTTGTGCCGGTGCGAGGTCCGGGGAATCCGCTGGCTTTGGGGCGTGATGCCCGTGCTCGTCTGAGAGGTGCCGTGCGTGCGCTGCTAGACGATCCGGGAATGGAGAAGACCACGGACGCGGTGCGGCTAGCGGCGGTCGTGCTGGCCGCTCGGACGCCGTCGGCGACCGGGCGGGTGGAGATCCGGTCCGGTGAGCTGGGCCGGTGGCTGGGGATGTCGAGATCCTACGTCGCCTCTGCCGTCGTGCCGGGCCTGCGCCGCTCCGCCGTGGTGGACGTCTCGACGGCAGAGGGTGAGTTCGGCGAGGACCGCGGCCTGGTGTGCAGGGTGCTGCCGATGTGGGCGGCGCAGGGGCAGCTTGGCCATCCGCTGGCGCTGCGGAGAACGGAGCTCGCGACGCTGCTGCGGCTGCTGGAGGCGGTGATGGCGCCGGGCTGGGCGCACCGGGATGGGACGGTAACTCCGGCTGGGCTGCTCGGTGCGCGTAGGGGGCGGGGTGCTGCAACGGATCGTCTGGTGCTGCTGCTGCTGGTGCTGGAGGCGACCGAGACGGGTCGGGTGCGGATGTGCGGCGGCACGGTCGACTCGAAGCGCGGCCGCGCGGCGGCAACTGTGGCGCGGCTGCTGGGCTGCACGGTCTCGCGCGGTGAGCGGGTGCTGGAGCGCTTGGAGGACTACGAAGTCTTAGAGCGGGTCCGGCAGCGGACGGCCTCCGGTTTGGCGCAGCGTACCCGGCTGATGGTGCCGGCGGTCGCTGCAGCGCACGGCCCCGCCCGCGCTGCCGGTCCCAAGGAACGGCGTGCTGCGTCCCCGGCCCCTGCTTTTACAGACCCCGATGTTGCGGCAGGGCTAGGTAAGACCTCCGAGCCGACCGCAGATGCTCAGGTCAGCGCAGTGCAGACTGCTGACGGGGCCGAGATGGCAGAGCCCGACGTTACGGCAGCCCTTCACTCTAATCACTCTCCTGGGACTAAGGAGGGTGGTGATAGTGCGGGTAGTGGTGGCTTTTCCGGCGAAGGCCGTGGGGGTAAGGGCCGTCTCCCGGAACGCGCGTGCGGACGCGAGGACCAGGCCGAGGGCAACGACGGCGTTGCCAAGCTGACGCTAGTCGGTGGCGAGGCGGGCCCGCTGCGCGGGGAAAACCCGAAAGATTCCGACGCTGCCGTGGTGGGGGGACGGCGTGGCGCTGTTGCTGCGCTTCCTTCTAAGCCCTCGATCGTGGGTGGCGGAAAGGCGCAGCGGCAGGGGGAGCTCCTGCCATCGAATGACGAACTGCGGATCGCGTTGGCGCCGGTGTTGGGGCTGTGGTCGCAAATGTCACGCTGGCAGCAGAGGCGCGTCGAGCAGGCTGCGAAGGCCGAACTGGTGCAGCTGGTCGGCCTGCTGGGGCGGCCCGAGGCGGCTGCGCAGCTGCTTGCCGAGCGGCTGTCGGACCGGCTGCAGGAGACCGGCGGCGAGCTCCGGGTGAAGAATTCGCTGGGCTGGCTGCTGGGCCGCGGACTGGTGCGGCGGCGGGCTTGCTCGGACGTTCGGTGTGACGACGGGATCCGGCTCGACACAGGCGGTGACTGTCCGACCTGCGGCAACGTGATCCACCTGCGCCGCGCAGTGCGGGCCCGGATCGCTGCTGAGGTCGACGCGGAGCTGCCCGGCGCCGACGAGGCTGCGCGCCGGTCGGTCCTCGAGGAGCGGTTGCGTCGGCAAGCCGCGCTGGAAGCGCAGGACCTGGTGTGGCGCCGTCAGCAGGCCCAGGCCGAACAGGCGCGCCAGGAGGTTGCCCGCGCGGAGGCGGAGGCCCGGGCGGAGCTCGAGCGCGCCGCTGCGCAGGCCACCGCAGAGGCCCGGCAGGCGCAGCCGTGTGCGGACTGCGGCGCGGCCCGGTCGGCGGGGCTGTGCGAGGCGTGTGGCTACCGGCGCCAGACCCGAGAACTGATCACGGAAACGGCGCTGGTCGCGGCGGCCTGGGCGGCTGATATCGACGACCCGGACGATGTCGCGGCGGTCACCGTGCACGTCCGTGCCGAGCTGGAGCGCGCCATTGCCGACGCCCACCAGCAGCTGCTGGACCTGGTGGACCCGGCCGGTACGCGGGACGACCCGCAGCATGTGGCCTCCGCTCTCGCGTTCAATGCCAAGTACGCGGTTGAGCAGGCCGCGGCCGAGTACGGCAGCACCGCGCTGGCCATGCTGGCCCGCACTCCCGAGGCCGAGGCCGAGGCGGAGCTGGCGCGCGCGGCTGAGTGCCGCAAGCACCGGTACCAGCGGGGCAAGGATGGGCCGCTCGAGCGCGCCGCCGCGGATGAGGCTGCTGACGCTGCCCGCGACCGCGCGGCCCAGCACATGCTGGCCATGCGGCTGAAAAAGCTGCGATCGGTCGCGGCCTGGGCACCGGAACATCCGCGTGTCGGCGGGGAGGACGCGACCCCGTACTCCTTCGTCCAGACCGCGTTTCCGGAACACCCCCGCGTCGGCAGGGAGGACTGGCCGGGCGTCGTTGTCAAGATGGCGTAGATCGGAACACCCCCGCGTAGGCGGGGAGGACCCGACCACGCCAGCGACCACCGGCGACTTCGTCGGAGCACCCCCGCGCCGGCGGGGAGGACCTGCGGCTGGTTTGAGACAGCCCTCATGGAGGCGGAGCACCCCCGCGTCGGCGGGGAGGACTCTCCTCGCACACTGCGAAGACCATGAGGGCGCGGAACACCCCCGCGTCGGCGGGGAGGACAACCAGTGCCCATCGGTCCGCTGCAATGTGACCGGAACACCCCCGCGTCGGCGGGGAGGACACCCGCAGTACCTCGGCGATGCGCAGGATCATCGGAACACCCCCGCGTCGGCGGGGAGGACCTTGAGGACACGGGCGTCGACTTCCGGTTGAACGGAACACCCCCGCGTCGGCGGGGAGGACAGCGCCTCGAGCTTCCGTGAGCCCGGACGGAACGGAACACCCCCGCGTCGGCGGGGAGGACGCCAGCCATGCAGCCGGTTCCCTGCCGAGCAGCGGAACACCCCCGCGTCGGCGGGGAGGACACGTAATGAAGCGACCGACGCTCTATCGAAGTCGGAACACCCCCGCGTCGGCGGGGAGGACCTGGTGGACTCGATGGTGTAGAGGTCGCCGGCCGGAACACCCCCGCGTCGGCGGGGAGGACGCCGTACTGACATCAGCAAGGGTGTTCTCTGTCGGAACACCCCCGCGTCGGCGGGGAGGACGGCAGCGATCGCGGCCACCTCGTCACCAGAGGCGGAACACCCCCGCGTCGGCGGGGAGGACGGTGTCCTCTACGTGGAGGGCGGCGCACTCAAGGGAACACCCCCGCGTCGGCGGGGAGGACGCGAGGATCGGGTGAAGCCGCAGGTGGGGGTACGGAACACCCCCGCGTCGGCGGGGAGGACACCGGGAATCGCCGGAATCACCGCACCGGTCGCGGAACACCCCCGCGTCGGCGGGGAGGACGTGATCAATCAATCCGTCATCAATGACAAGGACGGAACACCCCCGCGTCGGCGGGGAGGACCCGGGGTAGCGACGCCGGGGCTTGTGCCAGCTCGGAACACCCCCGCGTCGGCGGGGAGGACACAGTCCGCAGGCGAGACAGAGCGCGTCGTGACGGAACACCCCCGCGTCGGCGGGGAGGACATCGTCAACGTCGGCGACCTGGAGTTCGGTGACGGAACACCCCCGCGTCGGCGGGGAGGACGCTTCCTGGCCTGCAGGTTAGCGGAGCCTTTGCCGTTTCTTTGCTATGGCTGCTGATGTGCGAGCACAGCTGAGGAACTTCATGGGGGCACCGTATACGCCCCTGGGGCCCGGAATCCGGTGTCAGTGCCGTGTGGTTCAGTCTGCGACGTGGGCCGCACGATGGGGGTGCCGGATGACGCGCATGCCGTTTGAGCTGGTTGATGAGTCGGCGTGGGGAAAGGCGCGCGGGCTGGATCCCGCGGTTGCGCCGTATCCGCTGGTGCGGCATCTGCTGGATGCCGCGGCAGTGGCTCTGTTCCTCTGGGACCGCTACCTCTCGGACAACCAGCGTCGCGGTATAGCTCGCGGGCTGGGGTGGGAGGAGGTCCCGGCGCGGGCTCGGGCATTTACGGCGTTGTGTGCAGGTCTTCACGACATCGGGAAGCTTTCCGGGTTCCAGTACTGCGATGCGCGGGCGCGGGCGCTGTTGAGCGATTCGTTAACCGGTGATCCGGGGCGGATCGGGGTGGAGCGGATGGGCCACGACGTCGCGGGGATGCACGCCGCGGCTGCGGTGCTCGCGGCTCTCGGGTTCGAGGCTGACGGGGATTCGGTGAAGGGGGCGGTGCGCCGGGTAGCGGAGATCATCGGCGGGCATCACGGCCGGTTCCACGAATATGTGCCTCTCCATCCCGAGAACCAGGATCTGCTGGGCGGTCCTGCGTGGGCGCGGCAGCGGCAGGTACACGCGGGTGCGGTGTTTGAAGCGTTGGGTGCGCCGTTGCCGCCCGAGTATGTCGAGGCGCCGGCTGCGGTGCTGATCACGGCGGTGGTGATCCTGGCGGACTGGCTGGTCAGCCAGGAGGGCTATCTGCAGCGTCGACAGCACGGTCTGGATGTCTGCCTGGAGCGGCATTTCATACAGTCGTGTGCCGACGCCGAGGGCCTGGTTGGTGAGGCCGGTCTGTTGCCGGTGGAGCTGGGGCGCAAGGACTTCGCGGAGGCGTATGCCATCGATGGGCGGCCGAATCCGTTGCAGCGGTCGATCGTCGAGGAGTTGCCCGGCGCTGTGGGGAAGGGTGGCAGGGGTGGTATCGCGCTGGTGACCGCTGCGCCGGGGGACGGTAAGAGTGAGGCTGCTCTGGAGGCGGAGCGGGTGCTGTCGGCGGTGTTCGGCACGCGTGGCTTCGCGTTTTTGCTGCCGACGATGGCGACGAGCGACCAGATGTACGGCCGGGTGGCGGGGGTCTTGACCCGGCAGGCCGGGCGCGGGGCTGGACTCACCCTGACGCACAGCATGGCGTGGCTCAACAGCGCGTACGCCGAGGATGAGCTAGATGCTGGATCACGGGTGTTGGTCTGCGATGACGCGGGCCGCGGGGCGCGCCGAGAGGTGGATATGCGTCCGCGGCGGTGGCTGCGGGGCGCCAAGCGGCCGCTTTTGGCGCAGTACACGGTGGGCACGGTGGACCAGGCGTTGATGGCTGTTTTGCCGGTGCGGCACAACGCTCTGCGGTTGATGGCCTTGTCGGGGAAGACGTTCATCGTGGACGAGGCGCATGCCTACGACCCGTACATGCAGGTTCTGCTGGGGCGTCTGCTCAATTGGCTCGGTTGGTACGGCGTGCCGGTGGTTTTGCTGTCGGCCACGCTGCCGGCCTCGGTCAGTGACCGATTGATTAAGGAGTACCTGAGGGGGGCGGGACACGGGCGCAGTGTGCTCAGGAAGCGTTCGTTCCGTGCGCCGTATCCGGGTTGGTTGTACGTCGATGCCGAGAGTGGTGAGTGCAGCCGGATTTCCGAGGTGCGGCACAAGGAGCAGGAGGCCGAGCGGCGCATGGATCTGAGGGTGCAGGTGGAGCCGGTGGTCCATGGGGAGGGCGGTGGCGAGGGGAATCGGCTTGCGGTGATTGAGCGGCTGCTGGAGCCGGTCCTCGGCGAGGACGGGGGGTGTGCGCTGGTGGTGTGCAATACGGTCGGGGAGGCGCAGGAGACGTACCTGAGGCTGCGCGAGCGGATGAGCGTCCGTGGGTTGACTGGTGATGGTCTTCAGTTGCTGCACGCTCGGTTCCCGGCGGATGTACGGGAGCGGCGCACCAGGGACGTCGTTGCTGGGATGGGCCGTTCGGGGCCGAGGCCGGGTCGCAGGATTGTGGTCGCGACGCAGGTGGTGGAGCAGTCGCTGGATTTGGACGCTGATGTGGTGATCAGTGATCTGGCGCCGTTGGCGTTGTTGCTGCAGCGGGCGGGCCGGTGCTGGCGGCATGAGCAGTGGTGGGCACAGCGTGGCCGTCCGGGCGGGCGGAGTCGTCCGGGCTGGGCTGCTGAGCCTCGGCTGGTGGTGTTGGATCCATTGGTCGGCGGCCGTGGTGTGCCGGGGCAGTGGGGTGAGGTGTACGCGGAGTTCCTTCTCATGCTGACGTCGGAGGTGCTGGCGCGGCAGGGGGAGAAGCCGATCGGTGTTCCGGTTGATGTGCAGGGGTTGGTGGAGGAGGTGCATGGCGACCGGGCGGACCGGTTCGACTGGGATGACCCTGCTAAGTCGGCTGCCTGGACGGGCTACTACGGCCGTAACCTCGCCCACCGCAGTGTTGCGGACGTTCTCGTCGTTCCCCGTGCGAAGAGCGTGACGGGCCTGCAGAAGCTGCACCACCTTGAGGGGTCCGAGGGTGAGTGGGAGGCCGCGACCCGGCTCGGAGCGGACGCGGTGCGACTGCTGTGTGTCTACGTCCACGAGGGCGGCGTGCTCACGTTGGATCCGGGGGGTGCCCGGGCGCTTCCTATGCCGGGTGCGGATGGACGGATGGGCACGGCCGATGTACGCGCGGTGATGGGTCGGACGATCCCGGTGAATGCGGAGTGGTTCCGCGGTGAGTTCGACGCTTACCGCGTGCCGGCGGAGTGGGCGGAGCACCCGATGCTCGGCGATCTCATGCTCCTGCGGCAGCCGGTCCTTAAGGGGGATGTGCTGCCGGTGGAGGTCGGTGGCAGACGCTTGCGGCTGGACAGCGATCTGGGCCTGGTGCGGCAGTAGTTCCGAACCTGCCACCAACTGTCAGTGGCAGCTGTTTCACTGTCGGCAACGCGTAGTCAGGGGTGGGGCGTTGGGGCACCGCTGTGCCTCAACGCTGCGCATTCGGTGATGAGTGAGAGGGGGGCGGATGGCCGAGGGGTTCGATCTGAGAGACGAGCCGTGGATCCCGGTGGGGCTACTGGAGGGTGGTTCAGTGCGGCTGGGGCTGCGGGAGCTGTTCCACCGGGCGCACGAGGTGGAGGACCTGGAGCTGCCGGTGCCGCCTGCGGCCTCCGGGCTGCTGCGCATCCTGGCGGTGATCACCGCCAGGATCGCCGAGGACGGCGGGACACGGCTTGACGATGAGGACGTGGCGGAAGACGGGGCCGACTGGCTCGACCTGCGCGGGCGCATCCTGGCGCGGGGGCGGTTCGAGGCGAAGGCGGTGGACGCCTATTTCGATGATCCGCGGCTGGCCGACCGCTTCGATCTGTTCGACCCGGCACGGCCTTTCCTTCAGGACCCGCGGCTGGTGGCGGAGTGCGTCGATCCTAGGGGGAAGCCGAACACCTCTGGGGTGAACAAGCTCGTGCTCGGCCGTCCTACCGGGGTCAACGGCGCCGTGCTGTTCGGCCACTTCACCGATGCCTTACCGGTGCCGGTCCCCGCTGCGGAGGCCGCCTGGCAGCTGATCGCGCAGCTGTACTACGGGCCTGCCGGGCAGTGCACCCCGCGCCGCATCACCTCCATCAAGCCGGGCAACGGGGACAAAGGTCCGCTGCGCAAGACCGTCTCCTTCCACGTGTGGGCGCCCGATCTGTTCACCACCCTTGTCCTGGCCGTGCCCGCCCCGCACGATGGCGCCGACTCCGGCCAGACGGACGGCTGCCCCTGGGAGGACGAGCTTGCCGACCCCCTCGGCCCGCTGGTCCCGCTGACCTGGCCCGGCCGGCTGCTGACGGGGCGGGCCCGGCACGCGGTGCTGCTGGTGCCGTCGCCGGACCGCACCCAGGTCACCGACGCCTACATCACCTGGTCCACGCACGAGCCCGCCCCGGCCGAAGGCGACCCGCACCTCATCGTCGAGCTGCGCAAGGACGGAGTGGCGGCCGCGCGCGAGGCCGACGGCGCGCGGGCCTTGTGGCGGGACGTGGACGCGCTGCTGCTCAAGGGCGGCGACTCCCGGCCGCTGCGGCCCCGCATCTTCGACGACCTGCCGGACCGGCTCCGGCCCCGGCTGCGGGTGCGTGCCTACGGTTTCGACCAGGACGGCCAGCAGCGCGACAACGGCTGGTTCGAGGCGACCACCCCTCCCGTCCTGCAGTGGCAGGAGGAAGCCGACCCCCGCATGGCCCGCCATCTGGCCCGCTGCCATCAGGCGGCCGAAGAAGTGGGCGAGAAGCTTCACTACGCCGCCAGGCTGGCCTGGAAGCTGGCCACCGACAGGGGGAGCGACCCCTCGGCGAAGGTGAAACTGGACGCCAAAAAGCCCGGCCCGTGGGCGTCGGAGGCGCCGGTGCGCTACTGGCCGGCGGCCGGGCAGGAGTTCTGGCGGCTGGCCGACCCCGCCCTAGTGGACGCTCCGCCGCACCGGTGCTTCGTGAACGCCGCGCTACACGCGTTGGACGAGGCGATCGGCCCCGCGACCCGTGCCGACCTCGGGGTGGCGCGTGCCCGAAGTGCCGCCCGCGCTCTCCTCCTCTCTCTCATCCCGACCCGACCCGAGGATGCGCCATGACATCCACACCTGCCCCTGCTCCGCCCATTGACCAGGCACCGAAGAAAGCCGCGCAGCGGCCCTCGGAGGCCTTTGTCGCCCACGTACTCGACCTGTGTGAGAGCAAGCGGGTGCAGGCCGAGCTGCGCTCCGGGCTGGGCCGCCCCGTCGAGCGCAGCAACTCCTTGCACCGGTATCTCGTGCCGCGCCTGCCGGAGCGGATGCACCCCGATGCCAAGCGCGCCCACTACGCGATCGCCGCGCTGATCGCGGCCAGGCCGCGCGCGGCACGTGAGGCCGACGCCGCAGCTGCCGTGGAGACCGACGGCAGCGCAGCCGCGGGCGCGGCCGCGGCCGGCTGGTGGCGGCGCCCCAACCTCGGCGCATCCCTGGCCATAGCCGTGAATAAGAAGCTCATCAAGCCGGATACGGCCGAGGGTGACCTGCACCTGATGGCACGGCAGAGCAGTGACGCCATCCACCCGCGACTGCCCGCGCTGACCGGGCAGCTGCTGCGACAGGGCGTGCTCGTGGACTGGGCGGTCCTGCTGGAAGACCTCACCTGGTGGAACCGCGACCGCGATCGTATCGCGACGCGCTGGCTGGAGACCTATTTCCGCGTGCGGACGCTCGAGGACCGCCGCGCTGACTCTGATGAGGAGAACGAGTGATGTCCCTGTTCCTGGACCTGAACGCCCTTCAGTCGGTGCCGGTGGCCAATCTGAACCGTGACGACCTGGGATCGCCGAAGTCGGTCGTGTATGGAAACGCTCCGCGTATCCGTGTCTCCAGCCAGTCCTGGAAGCGGGCGATCCGCCACGGGGTGGAACTGGATCTTGGGGAGAAGGCCGCCCGCACCCGCCAGGTGCCGATCCGGGTGAAGCAGACGCTGGAGGCCCAAGGCTGGCCTTCTGACCTCGCCGCCTTTGCCGGGGCCCAGGTCGTGGCCGGCGTCGGCAAGAAGGGGATCGGCACGGAGAAGGAAGGCCACACCTCCGTCCTGCTGTTCCTCCCGGAGAGCGGTATCACCGACCTGGCAGCCGTGTGCGCCGAGCACCGCGAGGCGCTGGAGAAGGGGCTGGGGAAGAAGAACCCGGGCCAGCTGCTGCCCGCGGACCGGATCGAGGAGATCCTCAAGCGCCGTACCGCCTCCATCAGCCTCCTGGGCCGCATGCTGGCCGAATTGCCCGGCGCGAACGTCGACGGCGCCGCCCAGGTCGCCCACGCCTTCACCACCCACGCCGCCGAGCCCCAGCGCGACTACTTCACCGCTGTCGACGACTGGACCCAGGAGGCCGCCGAGACCGGCAGCGGCCACCTGAACACCGCCGAGTTCAGCGCAGGTGTCTTCTACCGCTTCGCCTCGGTCAACATCACCGACCTGGTCAAGAATCTGGACGGCGACCACAAGGCCGCCCACACAGTCCTCGCCTCCTTCGCCGACCATTTCCTGATGTCGCTGCCCCAGGCGAAGAAGAACAGCACCGCCCCCCACACCGTCCCCGACCTCGCCTACCTCGCCGTCCGCGCCCAGCGGCCACTCTCTCTGGCCGCGGCCTTCGAGACCCCGGTGGCCGCAGAAGAACGCCGGGGCGGCTACTCCGAGACCTCCCGCCGCGCCCTGGCGGCGTACGCGCAGAACGTCAACCGCCTCACCGGCGACCGCAACCGGCCCTTCCACGGCCACGCCACCGTCGCCGCCGACGAGGACCTCCCCGGCCTGGGCACCGCCTACGACTCCTTCCCGGACCTGATCGACGCGGCCCTGGAGAACGCCCTGCCCGAATCCGGAGAGCAGCGGTGACCGGTCTGCTGCTGCGGCTGGCGGGTCCCCTGCAGTCCTGGGGCGAGCGTTCCGCGTTCGCCCCGGTGCGCGATACCGCGCCGTTCCCCACCCGCTCCGCGCTGACCGGTCTGTTCGCCGCAGCGGAGGGGATCGGCCGCGAGGACGAGGCGTCGCTGCGGCGGTACGCCGGGCTGGAGTTCACCGTCCGCGTCGACCGGCCGGGTGTACCGCTCGTGGACTACCACACCGTCGGTGGCGGCCGCCCCAAGGACCAGACCGCCGCCACCAGCGGCGGCAGCCGCAAAGGCGCCGCCGTGATCACCCGGCGCCACTACCTGGCCGACGCGGTGTTCGTCATCGCCGTCACCGGCCCGGCAGGCGACATCGACCGGATCGCCGCGGCGCTCCGCCACCCCCACTGGGCCCCCTACCTGGGACGCCGCTCCTGCGTCCCCGACGAGCCGTTCCTGCTGCGCGCCCGCGTCGCTGACCCCGTGCAGGAACTGCGAGAGCGGGTGCCGCTCAGCCCCGCCGCTCCAAGGCACACCGGGAGCGGAAGCGGCGAGAGGGTTCCGGTGGCGTTCCTCTGGGAGCGCCATCCCGGCCGGCTGCCCGCCGACGCCGTCACCCTCGACGCCAACGATGTCCCGTTCAGTTTCGCCCCGCACCACCGCCGTCACGGCAAACGCCGCCTGCACCGCACCACGGAACAGCTCCCGGCCGCACTGCTCCCCGACCGCGTGAGTCCCCTGCACCAGCGGCTGTTCGACTACGCGAAGGAGGACCAGGCGTGAAACCCGGCGCTACCCTCGCCCGCATCCGGCTCAACCCGCTCAGCCGCGCCGTCCAGCGCGACCTGCGCGACGCCACTGAGATGCACCGAACGCTCATGAAGCTGATGCCCGACAACCTCGGCGACACCCCGCGCAAGAACACCGGGCTCCTGTACCGCCTCGACGAGACGGACGAGTCCAGCACCCTCATCGTCCAGAGCCGCACCCCCCTCGACGCCACCCGCCTGCCCACCGAGTACGGGCGGATCGACGTCAAGGACCTGGCCCCCATGTTCGGCGCCCTCCGCAAGGGGCTCGCCGTCCGCTATCGGATCGTCCTGAACCCGGTCAAACGCGAACGCCTGCCCCTGGACCGCAAGAACCAGCGCGGCAGGATCGTCCCGCTCGACGGCCCGGACGCCGACCAGTGGTGGAGCCGCCGCGCTGCTGACGCCGGCCTCCAGCTCCACACGCTGCTGCCCACCTCCCTCACCCCAGTACGCCCCCGCACCAAGGCCGCTCCACCAATGCGGCACAGCCTCCTGCGCTACGACGGCACCGCCACCGTCACCGATACCGACGCGCTCACCGAGGCCGTCCTCACCGGCATCGGGCGCGGCAAAGCGTACGGCGCTGGCCTGCTCAGCCTCGCCCCAGCGGCCTCCGCATGAGCGCACCCAGAAGGGGCAGCGACGCACGAAGACGGCTCGCCGCCCCCACTCTGGCCATGCTGCCGCGCGTCGCGGACTCGCTGTCCTTTCTCTACCTGGACATGGTCCGCCTCGTCCAGGACGACACCGGTGTATGTGCCCAGATCCAGGTCGACAAGGACCGCACCGACCTCGTTTACATCCCCACCGCTGCGGTGTCCTGCCTGCTGCTCGGCCCCGGAGTCTCCATCACCACCCCCGCCCTGACTACCCTCGCTCGCCACGGCACCAGCGTGGTGTGCACGGGCGCAGGAGGCGTACGCGCCTACGCCGGAATCCTCCCCGATTCCCTCACCACGCACTGGATCGAACAGCAGGTCAACGCCTGGTCCGATCCCGAGCGGCGGCTCGACGTGGCCGTCCGCATGTATGGCATGCGCTTCGGCGACGACGAAGTCGCCGACGGCACCACGCTCGCCCAACTCCGCGGCATGGAAGGGCAGCGCATGAAAGCCCTCTACAAGATCTTCGCCCAGCAGCACGGCATCGGCCGGTTCCGCCGCAACTACCACCCCGACCAGTGGCACCAGCAGGACCCCGTAAACCTCGCGCTGTCCGCTGCCAACACCTGCCTCTACGGCATCGTCCACGCCGCCCTCCTCGCCCTCGGTTGCTCACCCGCCCTCGGCTTCGTCCACGGGGGCACCCAGCATGCCTTCGTCTACGACATCGCCGACCTCTACAAGGCCGAGACCACGCTCCCTCTGGCCTTCTCCCTCCACCAGTCCTCCAACCCCGAACAGGAAGCCCGCCGCAAATTCCGCGAGGAACTCCGTCTCCTGCGCCTGCTCCCGCGCGTCGTAGGCGACGTCCAGCTCCTCCTCACCCCTGACGCTGACCCCGACTCGTACGCGGACGACCGCTCTGAGCGGCGCGACGTCGAGATGGTCCACCTGTGGGACCCGAAAGCCGGCGTTCTGCCCGCCGGCGTCAACTACGCCCAGGGCGGCGGATGACATGCCCTCCATGCTCGTCATCGCCACCACGGCCGTACCCGACCACCTTCGCGGCGCCCTCAGCCGCTGGACCACCGAGGTCGTCCCCGGCATCTTCGTCGGCGCGGTCTCTGCCCGCGTACGCGACGAGCTGTGGAACGCGGTAACGCAAACCGTGGGCGACGGCGCTGCGGTCCTCGTGCATCCGGCCCCCACAGAACAGGGCTACGCCATCAGCACGGCAGGCAACCGCCGACGCGTCCCCATGGACTTCGACGGCCTCACTCTCATGCGCATGACGGCAGCCCCACGCCAACTACAGATGGCAAAGAGAGAGCAAAGCCCGGGATAAACCGCAGGTCACAAAGTGTCCTCCCCGCCGACGCGGGGGTGTTCCGATCGACAGCGTGGCATGCGCTCCGGCGTCCCCGTCCTCCCCGCCGACGCGGGGGTGTTCCGACGGGCGTGCTCACCCCACACGACCCCGACCGGTCCTCCCCGCCGACGCGGGGGTGTTCCGCTGTCCGGCTACGTCACCGAGGACGGCACCGAGTCCTCCCCGCCGACGCGGGGGTGTTCCGGTGTCCGCGTAAGCGGTCTGTTCCTTGGTCATGTCCTCCCCGCCGACGCGGGGGTGTTCCGGCGGACCTGTCCCGGTTCATGGACGGGGAACCGTCCTCCCCGCCGACGCGGGGGTGTTCCCTCGTGGTCGGTGTCCTGGGGATCTTGAACGCCGTCCTCCCCGCCGACGCGGGGGTGTTCCGCGTTGATCACCGCGGGTGTCTGCCTCTTGGGCGTCCTCCCCGCCGACGCGGGGGTGTTCCGCAATGGCACAGGGCGTTGGACGAGCAGCTCACGTCCTCCCCGCCGACGCGGGGGTGTTCCGTTGGTCTCCACGCAGATGTCGTCCGCCTCGTAGTCCTCCCCGCCGACGCGGGGGTGTTCCGAAATCAGCCATCCGGTTGAGCGTCACTACGGGGTCCTCCCCGCCGACGCGGGGGTGTTCCGGAGACCCCGTATGGCCAGCACCACCCGACGCCGTCCTCCCCGCCGACGCGGGGGTGTTCCGCTCCGCGGCCTCGTGTACTGCGGTCCAACGGAGTCCTCCCCGCCGACGCGGGGGTGTTCCGTAGGCCTTACCGCGTTCGGGGCCGATGCCGCTGTCCTCCCCGCCGACGCGGGGGTGTTCCGTCCTGAGCGGTGGCGTCGGGGTTGCGAGAGACGTCCTCCCCGCCGACGCGGGGGTGTTCCGCCCTGTTCCTCCGCAAGAGCCTGGAACACGCCGTCCTCCCCGCCGACGCGGGGGTGTTCCGTGCGGGGCGTCGGCCGAGAGGTACCGCCTGTCGTCCTCCCCGCCGACGCGGGGGTGTTCCGGCGACGGCGCCGGAGCGCCCCATGTGCAGGGCGTCCTCCCCGCCGACGCGGGGGTGTTCCGAGAATGGAAGGCGCGCAGTGGCGGCATCTGGCGTCCTCCCCGCCGACGCGGGGGTGTTCCGCCATGACCGTAGGCCAGGCGGCCAGGCTGCCCGTCCTCCCCGCCGACGCGGGGGTGTTCCGAACCCGGCCGGAGCGAAGAAGAAGACCACCGGGTCCTCCCCGCCGACGCGGGGGTGTTCCGGTGCGAACCTCGCTCAGGTCCCACGGGTTGCGGTCCTCCCCGCCGACGCGGGGGTGTTCCGCGCAACGCCCTCGGAGCAGCCCGCAACTGGCAGTCCTCCCCGCCGACGCGGGGGTGTTCCGCTCGGCCGGTACCGGTGGCGGGTCGACCACACGTCCTCCCCGCCGACGCGGGGGTGTTCCGTCGGTGGCGGCGGGGGAGATGCAGGCCGTCACGTCCTCCCCGCCGACGCGGGGGTGTTCCGGAAGTGCACTGAGAGCCATGTCATGGCGAGCAGTCCTCCCCGCCGACGCGGGGGTGTTCCGCGGCTGGGGCAACTCGTGGAAGGTCGGATCGAGTCCTCCCCGCCGACGCGGGGGTGTTCCGTGTGCCGACCGAGTTCCATCATCACGCGGCTCGTCCTCCCCGCCGACGCGGGGGTGTTCCGATATGGGCGCGCGTGGTCCCGGCTGCGTCCTGGTCCTCCCCGCCGACGCGGGGGTGTTCCGGCCTTCAGCTCCCCCTTTGCCGGATCCCGGCCGTCCTCCCCGCCGACGCGGGGGTGTTCCGCTTCGCCACCGACCGGTAGACCGTGCTGGACGGTCCTCCCCGCCGACGCGGGGGTGTTCCGTTCATGCGTATCTGGGCGTGCACGGTGGTGGCGTCCTCCCCGCCGACGCGGGGGTGTTCCGGACTCCAATGGCGCTGTCTGCGGGTTGAGCAGGTCCTCCCCGCCGACGCGGGGGTGTTCCGGACCACGCGGTGGGGCGGAATGAGCCCAGCAAGTCCTCCCCGCCGACGCGGGGGTGTTCCGCGGTCCAGGACCTCGCGGAGGGTGGGTATCTCGTCCTCCCCGCCGACGCGGGGGTGTTCCGCCCGATATGGGCAAGCTGGTGTGGACGGTCAGGGCCGGTGGGTGAAGGACCACAGGCGGTCGACCTCGGTGAAGCCTGCCGCGTCGTAGAGGCGGTTGGCCGCGGTGCGGCCCCCGCTCCGGGTCGCCGGGCGGGGCGTCGTCATCGACGTAGGCGATGACCTCCCGGGCGCCGTGATCGGCCAGGACTTGGAATGCCTGCACGAGCAGGCCGCGGCCCAGGCCCCGGCGGCGGTGGGCCGCCTCGGTGCTGATCCACCACAGCACCCCGACCCCGTCCACCGGGCGGCCGACAATGGCCTCACCGGCTGGGGTGCCGTCGGTGTCACGCAGGGTCAGCTGCCAGCCGTCCCGCTCATGGCACGGCGCGACCTCCGCGAGCGGGTACAGACGCGGCCCGCCCGTGCCCGCCGCCTCCTCCTGGTCGATGCGGCGGTGGATGTAGCGCCACAGGTCTTCCCGGAGAACCCCGCGGCCTCCAGGGCCCTATGGATGGCGGGACGGTTGCGCACTGGCAGGCCCTCCAGCCCGAGGGAGAGGGCGGAGGCGAACTCGAAGGCGTGGACCGTGCGCCGGCCCAGCCGGTCAAGCACCCGATCGATCAGCGCCCCAGTGAGGGCTTGATCCTCTTCCAGGCAGTGGAGCCACAGGATGAGTCCGGCTCCGTCCCTGGGCCGTGTCGCGTAGGAGACGACCCCCAGCACCTGGCCGCCGCTGTCCTGGAGTACGTCCGTGACCGGTGCATCCAACTCGGCCCACCAGCCGCTGTCCACCGGCGCAACCGTCCCGCCACCCTGGTGCCCGCCGCGGCGCGGCGGATCGGATTCCCCGGCCGCTCTCAGCAGTTCGGTCACGTTCCCTGGGCGGACCTTGAGCGCTTCTACGCAGGACGCGGCGTCATTCTCGGTCCCCACGTGCAGCGGCAGTGAGCACGGGGCGGCTAGGCCAGCCCGTAGGGGGAGGGCGGCGTGCCATCGGTTAGACGGGGCCCAGTCCAGCGCGGTGGCCATAGCGTCAATGCGGACGACGTGGGCGGTCGTTTGCCGGAGGCGTTCGTGGAGGAGGTCAGGTTCTGGTCTCGCAGGTGCCGTATCTGGAGGTTAAGTCGTTCCAGCAGGCGGGCAGCGCGGTGGTCGGCGGTTGTTGGAGGTGTCGGTCGAATGCGTGCAGCAGGGTGGCGATGGCGGCGGGTTCGGTGCCGGTGGTCTCCGCCGTCTTGGTGGTGCTGAGGCCGATGACGTGGTGGAGGAGGACGGCGTCGGCCTGAGCGGTGGGTAGGAGGCGGTAGAGGGTTCCGGCGGCCGTGCGGGGCCGGGTGCGCAGGGTGCGGTGGATGCGCGAGGTCAGAACGGCCCAGGCCATGGCGGTGGGCCGGTGACTTGCCAGGGTCTGCCTCCAGCAGGCGGCGAGATCGCCGAGGGCGCGTTCGACCGCGCAGTCGGCGGCGCGGGCGTCGGTGATGAGCAGGCGGGCGTAGCGCCGGTAGATGCGGTGGTGGAGCTGGCAGAAGGCGGTGAAGTCGGCGGGCAGAACGATGGTGATGGCGTCGCCGGCCTGGGGGTGCACGGGGGTGGTGTGCGGTGAGGTGCCGTTGCGGATGGGTGATGCGTGCGGCATGGATCCCCCAGGGTGGGTCAGGCGAGGTATGTGCGGGCGCGGTGTGGCGCGGGTGGGTCAGCCGAATGCGCTGGCGGGCAGAGTCGGTCCCTGTCCGTCGCTGTCATCGCGCCGGGATCTGGTGACGCGGTCGAAGAGCGGCCGGATCTCCTGCGGCTCGCCTTGCAGCGCGGTGGTGAGGGCCTGGACCAGCGGCCAGCGCAGGAGGTGGGCGTCTGGGGCTGGGCTGTGGAGGAGGGCGGTGACGGTGCTGTCGGTCAGGCCTGGGTGACCACGGCCCGTCAGCTGCTTGACCTCGGGGCGGGCTGCGGCCAGATGGAGTCCGCGCAGGGCTGCCTGGAGCGTGTGGATGGCTTCCTTGCGGGTCGGCGTGGTCGGTGGGGGCACAGCGTGCAGCCCGTGCGCTTTGTTCCAGAGGAACACCAGGTCGTCCGGCTCGGCCTCGCAGGCGTGGGCGAAGGCCACGACAACATCCCAGGAGGGGATCCGCTCTCCGGACATGATGCGGTAGACGTATGAGGTGGACACCCCGGTGATGACCGCAAGCTCACGGGCGGTCAGGCCGGAACTGCCGCGCTGGAGGTGGGAGAGCGCGCAGGACAGGGCGTAGCCGGGCGGACCGGGCCGGGAGCGGCCCGCAGCGGTGACCGTCCGGGCGGGGGAGCGGGGACCGGGAACGGCGGGGCGACGCTTGCGTGCCGGCCCGCGCTCGGCACGGCGTTCCAGGACCGTGTCGACCTTCTCGGCGGAGTAGTTGCTCTTCAGCGTGCTGGGCGAGGTGTTCAGCACCTTGGCGATCTGCGGCCAGGTGGCCTTCTTGCTCTGGGCCTGCCGGATGGCGACGGCCCGGAAGTCATCAAGGTCCCGTTGCATTGCCACCAGATGCTGGATGAGGGCCAGCGGCAGGGCGGGCACCTGGTGGTGGGCGGTGTGGGCCAGGGCCTGCGCGGTGGTCAGCAGAGCACGGCTGATCCGTATGACGTCCTCGTCGTAGGAGCGCGCCGGGGACTGCGCGCGCTCACGGTGGTTGGCACTGCGGCACTTGGAGCTGCAGTACAGGGGGATCCGTCCGGTGGGCTTGGGACGCTTGAATTTCCTGCGGCAGTATCCGCAGACCAGCGGTTCACGCTTCGTCATTGAAGTTCCGTATGAGCCGAACACGTGCGCGTGATGTCACACGCGCTTGGTGTCTTTCGTCGCGGGTAACAGCGATCCGGTGCCGTACGTGAAATGAAACTCCCCGTAGGGCACCGGCTGCGCCGAGGTGGAGGGGTCCGGGGCCCGGCCGGTCCGCTGGCGCAGGCGGCCGGGCCCGGGGCCTGGCTACAGGAAGCGGACCAGGCGATACCGCAGATAGCTGCGGTTCGCCGCCAGCAGCAGCGGTGCCAGCAGCGCGACGAGGGGAACCGCCGGAAGCCCGTGGATCAGAAGATGGCCGGTGGCCGGCAGAGCAACGAAGGCCCCGAGGCTCATGTTGACAGTCATGTCGACTGCCTTCGATGTTTGGTACTGCGAAATGCTGTGCATGCTAACTTCGAACTTGCTGGTCAGCGCTTCAACAGCGGGACGGGCGGGACGCGGGGTGAGGAACATGCTTAACGCCTTTCTGCCTCGTGGTCACAGGTGAACGAAAGGGCCCTGTGGGAAGGTTGGCGCCGCCTCGGGGCCCTTTCGCATGCAGACCTTAGCCTTTTCATGCGCGGAGAGTGACGCTTCCGTCACGAAAGCGGAAAGGCAGTTCATCGGGTACACGAAAGCGGTGGGCGCCCGGTGCCCCGGGTCAGACGGGGACAGAATTCTCCCGTACAACTACACGGCAGCGGACGAGTTTTCCGATAAGCACACGGGAAGGTCCGTGACCCGCTACACGGCGCGGCAGCCCCAGCTCGGAGGCCAGGAGCAAATAACTCGCCGGTAGCACCTGGAGAGTGGGCGGTGGGGGATGGATCGTTCCGGACGCTTGTGGGAGATCGCGCACGGCCACCGGAGCGGTGCGGTCACGCCGGCCTGCCTTCCTTGCCGGTGCCGTACCGCTTCACGGCAGCCTGCGGGACATCTCACGTGCCAGCGGGCCGGCCCGTGGCAGCATCGTCGGGCAGGTGCTTGATCGCTGAGCGTGCCGCGACACGGTCGGGCCCGCTGAGGGTGGTCCAGAAGTCGTGGGTGACTACGGCCTCTGCGAAAGCCAGCTGCCGCCTGCGCAGCGCATCGACCTGGTCCTGCTCCTCCTGGCTCCAGCCGGGGGAGTCGGACCGCTCGCGGGTGTGCCAGTAGCCGTCCTCCTTGGTGTCCCGGAACCCGGCCTCAGGCGTGAGGGACCACGGAAGCTTCGCAAGGAGCGCCGTGAGCTCGGCGCGGACCTGGTGGAGCTCGTGCTGTGCGGCCACCAGGTCATCGGGGAAGGCGTAATCGGCCATGCCCAGAATGATACGGCCGTTCGAATCTGGGCGGGTGTCGACACGCGGCCGCTACGGGCGGTGTGGGGGATGACGTGTTGTCATGCGAATTTCACTGTGTGTGCTCTACTCGCATAAACCGGTCAGGGCCACGATGTGCGCGACCACCCCCTCAACTCCTCACCCTGGGAGCCAACACCCATGCGCACCAACGCCCGGCGCAGCATCGTTGCCACGTTCGTGGCAGCTGCCACCACAGCCCTCACATTCTTCGGCACCACCCCCGCACAGGCTGCTCTGCCCACCCCGGTCAGCGCCGCCACCGCCCGCTCCTACCTCGCCTCCATGAGCGCCACGGCCGAGCACTCCAGAACCGGCTACAGCCGCGACCTGTTCCCCCACTGGATCACCA